>NZ_JBEONQ010000044.1:0-36859 GCF_040544445.1 Undibacterium sp. GrIS 1.8
GTTTTGGCATGTCCAGAACTGTACACACCCGTTTTCTTTTTTAGGTTTACGTCTTTACATCTTGTTACAATTCTCTTGTTTTTGCGTAAGTCCTATTAATTTTGAATTTGCCTCAAGTTCTGGATGGTAACAGAGACCAATACCAGCTCCCTAGCGATGGCTGAAGAAATACGCAGCTAATTAGCCCTCTATCCGATATTTAACACCCACGTTAAGGAATCAGAATAGTAGAACCTGTTGTTTTTCGTGCTTCCAGATCGCGATGTGCTTGAGCTACTTCACTTAAAGCATAGCGTTGATGCACATCGATTTTGATTTTCCCGCCCTCCACCATGGCAAATAAACGTGCTGCCATCTGTTCCAGATCATCACGTTTAGCGGCATGACTCATCAGACTAGGACGCGTGATGAACAAAGATCCGCGGGATGCGAGTTCATTCAAACCAAATTCTGGCACCGGGCCAGAAGCACTGCCAAAGCTGACCATCATGCCCAATGGTGACAAACAATTGAGCGAACCGATGAAGGTATCTTTGCCGATGGAGTCATACACAACTGGCACGCCTTTACCCCCGGTAATTTCTTTAACTCGTTCCACAAAATTCTCTTTGTTGTAATTGATCACATGAGTACAACCGTGCGCTTTGGCGAGCTCTGCTTTTTCGTCGGAGCCGACGGTACCTATCATCGTCACGCCAATTGCCCGCGCCCACTGGCAAGCAATCAAACCGACGCCACCTGCTGCGGCATGGAACAAAATGGTTTCTCCACCTTTGAGCGGAAAGGTGCGGTTAAACAAATATTCTACCGTCAAGCCTTGTAGCATCATTGCTGCGGCAGTTTCAAACGAGATATTGTCTGGCAAACGCACCAGATTATCGGCTGGCATAATCCGAGCCTCGGCATACGCACCGTTGGGGCGACCGGCATAAGCAACACGATCACCTACCTTGACATAAGTCACATCAGCACCAACAGCCTCCACTACGCCTGCGGCTTCCATCCCCAAACCCGCTGGCAAGACTTGCGGATATAGGCCGGTACGAAAGTACACATCGATATAATTCAGCCCGCAGGCGGCATGGCGGACCAGCGCTTCGCCGGGGCCTGGCTGGCCCAGTGTGACATCGACGTATTCCATCACTTCTGGACCGCCGGTTTGCTGGATTATGATGGCTTTTGTGGTTGTCATGGTCTCGCTCTCTTGGTTAATTAGCTGTAATTCAAATTTGAATTAAAGTTTTAATTTAGCTCTTAATATGAATCGAGCTGGATTGAAATGTGAACTCAGATTAAAAAAATAATCATTTTTTCATCGACAATAAATACATCCCGCCAACGACTAAAACAGTGCCTGCCAGTTGCCAGGCGGTGATCGGTTCACTTAAGAAAAAAGCCCCTAAAAATAAAGTAGACACCGGACCTATCATGCCCGCTTGCGAGGCAATTGGCGCACCAATACGTTGTACCGCAATCATGGTCAGAAATACTGGTAACACCGTACACAGTATCGCGTTGACTAAAGACAGCCAGTACACAGGTGCCGGCTGGATCATCATACTAACCGGGCGCAGCGCAAAAAACTGCCCTATACATGCCACGCTAGAAACGCACATAGCATAGGACACCAGGCGCAAACTACCGAGGCGCATGACTAATTGACCAGATTGTATTAAGTACAAAGCATACGAGGTGGCTGCACCTAAAACCAGTAAGCCGCCCAGCAACACATCCGCTCCGCCAAACTGTAAATCATGCACAAATACCAGCACTATCCCAAGGTAAGAAACTGCCAGAGCCGCACATTCTATTTTGCTGATTTTACGTTTTAAAAATGTCGCTGAAATCAACAGCACAAATGAGGGTGTCAAAAATAAAATCAGGCGTTCCAGCCCTGCTGTGATGTATTGCAAACCCAGAAAATCTAAAAAACTGGAGAGGTAATAACCGATCAAACCCAAGACCACTAAACGCCAGCGATCTGAAACTGATAAGGCACCGCCTTTATGCGCTTGCCAAATCGCAATCGCAGCAAAAATTGGCAAAGAAAACAGCATACGAAACATAATCAGAGTAACCGCGTCAACGTGATAACGGTAAATGAGTTTGGCAACTATTGCCTTGGTCGAAAATAAAATCGCACCGGTGATGGCGATCACCAGACCAATTAAATATTGTTGGCGCTCGTAGGCGGATTGGGTATGGAAGGTGGGTGTGCTCATTCCGAATATTGTACGAGCATATTCAGTTTGACGTGCTCCCCTGAGTTCTCGTTTATTTCAAAAAAAATGCCACGAAGACGAATCTACGCGGCATTTTTATTAAATTACGGATTTAAATACAGAGAATTTAAATCAAAAAGTATAATTCAAACCCACATTAAAGAAGCGACCGATAGCGCCCGCCAGGTGTAGCGACGGATTGAATGGTAGCTGGCCACCGCCATAGGTGTTGAAATCCAATGGTGGTTGTGCGTTGAACAAATTAGTTACTGATGCATGCAAGGTCAAGTGTTTGTCGAATTTATAACGCACAGTGACGTCCGTATCCAGAAAGGATTTCACCTGGCAGTATTGTGATGGAATATTACCGGTTGGGAACCAGCCATTAGCCGCGCCACCTTTTGCACAAGTATCGTAGCCAAATGATGAATCAGTTAAGCTATATCCGCCAATGTAATTGAACGCCGTTGTGACTTGCAATCCACCTTTGTCCCATGTAAATGTCGCCTGCACCCGGTCTTTTGGATTGCCGGTATCACCACCGACAACAAAAGGACCATGAGTACCTGCCAATTGATAGGCAACTCCTCCTGTGGTCAGAATGTAGCTCATGGTATGACTCCAGTTCAGGTCTGTCGTCAAATCTCCGTAATCACCAAGCTTAAATTTATACCTGGTATCGAGCTCTACTCCACTTGTTTTAGTAGAGTTTGCATTGATGTAGGTATTTGGTGTGTATAAAATCACGCCGACTGTTGGAGTACAAGGGTAGCTGCCGCCGTTACCGTCGGCACACAAAGTTTGCACCGGAGTTGGAGCGCGTACGGCATCCCCATCTGGAGCACCAGAAATAATCTGGTTATCAATTTCTATACGATACAGATCAACCGTAGTACTCCATCCCTTAATCGGTTCCAATATCACACCCAGAGTTGCTGACTTCGATTTCTCAGGTTGAAGTTTAGGATTAGCTGCTGCCAAAGTGACTGCTTGGTAGTTACAAGCAGAAATTACCTCTCCTGCGTACGGATTACCATTAGCTTGTACACCTTGAGAACAAAGCACAGGATCGTTACCGGTACCCGCCAGGAAGGCAGTACCTGATTGACCCGATTCAGCAGAATTAGGTGCCCGGAAACCAGTTGAGTACGTACCGCGGAGAGCAAATGATTCGGATGGTGAGTATTTAAATCCTACTTTAGGTGTAGTTGAATTACCTGCATTATCAAAGTGATCAAGACGCACTGCGCCATCGATTTCAAGAGACTTAAAGACTGGTGCAACTATCTCAGAATATACGGAAGTATTCGTTTGTTTTCCAGACGCGTACGCATTGTTTCCGTTAACTATGCCCTGAGCAACTAAGGTCGGTGCAGGAGAAT
Source organism: Undibacterium sp. GrIS 1.8 (assembly GCF_040544445.1). Taxonomy (NCBI): domain Bacteria; kingdom Pseudomonadati; phylum Pseudomonadota; class Betaproteobacteria; order Burkholderiales; family Oxalobacteraceae; genus Undibacterium; species Undibacterium sp. GrIS 1.8. The sequence continues at coordinate 3,605 of NZ_JBEONQ010000044.1, forward strand.
TTAATTCGCGGCGGATATAAGATCCACCGAAACTAATTCCCATATCGCCACCTTGCAATTTCATAATAGTCCGCGTTGCATGTAACTCTGCAAATTCTAACTTAGAGGTGTCGCGCGCGGAGGTGCTTGGGAACAAAGTTGCAGCATCTGCGGCACTGATTGGTCCAACTGGCAAATAAGGATTAGACACACGGTTAATCGCGTCGTTAAACGCGGGGATATTAATTGATCCGTAAACATTTTGAGTCGTATCAATTTTCGTGTAGCCCAATGAGGAGCTAATATCCCATTCACCTAAGGTGCCAGTAACATCAGCAACTAAGCGATAAGCTTTTGAATCAAGCTGAGTATTAGGAATCGGCGCATTCGGAATTGCTCCATTCAATAACGCTGGGATACCTAAAGTGTTGCCTGGATAATTAGCCGGCACTGTGATGGTTGAGATCGGAGTACCGACGAGATGAGGTAAGACGCCGGCAGAAACCGCTACAATAGGATTAAAAGCTTGTGGAAAATATTGTAGTCCACCTGCTGGATATTGCTCTGCCTTGCTTTCAAACAAGGAACCTTTGACATCTAATCTCCAGCCGCTACCCAGATTTTTTGCAAAGCTGGCTAATATATTGACGTTTTGGGTTTCAGGAGACAACTCTGCCAATGGACTTTGATACGCACAACCACCAGCTTGTTGCAAGTTATAGTTACACGGTCCTGGATAAAATGCAGAAGTAGTCGGCCCATACGGATTGTTAGGATCACTAAGATAAGGTGAATTATATGTGGCTGGTTGATTTGACGAAAATGGCACCCCAAGGGTTTTGTTAGTTCCCCCGATACCACTCCAATCTAATCTCTGCCAAGGGCCCGCACCCGCACGCTGGTTATAAGTAATTCGATCTTGGTGGCGATATTCGATACTGCCGTATGCATTGTAGCCGTCTACATTAAAGTCGCCCCAACCTTGGGTTACAGACGCATGTACTGTTTCTCCACCACCGGCTTGAGATGTTCCCGCTTCTGCCGAGGCAGTGGTTCCAATAAAACTCTTTTTCAAAATAATATTGACTACGCCCGCCATTGCGTCAGAACCATAAATCGCGGACGCGCCATCTTTCAATATTTCAATTCGTTCTACGGTATCAAATGGAATATTGGAAATATCAACAAAAGATCGCTGTGCATCATCCGCCAGCGGATAGGGTGCCATGCGATGACCATCAATCAAAACAAGCGTCGCAGATGTGGTTAAGCCTCGTAAAGATATCCCGCTAGCTCCAGCAGCAAATGCTTGGGAGAAGCCTTGACTTAGTGTCCCTTGACCGTTGGCCGTGATATTTTGCAATACTTGGGCGACGGACGTATAGCCCGATTTTTTCAAATCCTCGGCTGATATTAACTGCACTGGACTCGGTGTCTCCGCATCAGCACGGCGAATACTTGATCCTGTGATTTCGATTCGTTGGGGAACTGAGGATTCGGTTGAAGTTTGTTGCGCAAATACTGGCAATGTTAAAAAACCTAAACTCAATGCGATGCTACCAGAGTACGTCATGCGTAAAGACCGAGCTAATACTGTTTCAATAAACATTTATTTTCTCCAAAGGTAAGAACGACAGTTTTATTACGTTGGCTTTTGCAGATGAATTTATCAACCAAAAAAGTCAGATGGAAATTTTTTTCCATTAATAATAAGACCATATTCAATAAACTGACGTCAATCAAGACGCCTAATTCAGCCAATGAAAACAACAGTTTTTTTCCGGTGCAGCTCTGACCCGGTTGTTGATGTAACTAAAGGGAAACAAGTTGTAATTTTGTGTAACTTGAATCATAAAAACTGTAACGAAATCCATTTTAACAATTTTTAGAAAACAATAAAACGCGATCATCTGTCTCAAGAATATTAGAAAATCGATCTATGAAAAAATTAACAGAAAATCGCTTTTTTTATTTGCAAAAAAATAGCCGAGCCTATCAAGGCGTCGGCTATCTGATTCTTCAAACCATCAAACTCTGATTAAAAACTAGTGGAAAGTCCGACATAAAAAGTACGACGCGGGCCATATTGTGGAGCCCCGACGCCGACGCCAGAACCGTCACGTAGTAAGTAGGATTTATCAAACAAATTGATCAAGGCAATCCGTCCTTCTATCTTACCGGCTGGTGTATTTTTCCAGGTATGGGTGAACGCCGTATTGATTGTTGTGTAGCTTGGTAAAGTACCTGAATTTGGTGCCGCACCATCTGGCGTATCACGCAAACCACTGCTATATAAGAAGTCGGCACTGAGTTGAGAATCACCGAAATGGTAGTGAGTACCGCCCGACAACGTCATGGTCTGATCATGATCCACATAGATGTAGTGATTGGCGATATAAGCAACTTCATCTACGCCAAACAAAGCTTGGCCGGAATTAATATTTTTCCCCTGGGCTTTTTGAAAAGCCAGATTCACATACGCTCCCCAATTTTTTTGGCTGTAAATCGCAGACAACTCCAAGCCTTTGGCGTAACCCTGCGCATAGTTAAATGGCGTGAGTATCAACGCCTGGCCAAATTGGCCTTCGTCCAGCATATTGGTGATTTTTTTATAGTAAGCATCAGCGGTCAATATCAGGTCTTGATTGACGTGATGGCTAATCCCCAGATCGTAGTAATGCGTGCGCTCCGCCTTGACGTTGTCCGAGGTCGGAATTTGTGGTGCGTTGGTGGTACCGGCATACAAATTAATACTCGATTGCGCGGCCAATTCTTGCGGTGGAGGCGTGAAGTAGCGTGAATAACCTGCGTGTAAAGCGGTGGCGTCACTCAATTTATACGCCAGGTTTAAACGGGGACTCCATTGCTGCTCAGAGGTGTAGGCCGACACTTTGTCAAAGCGCACACCGTAGTTCAATGTCAGTGGTTGGGCGATATGCCATTCATCCTGCAAATACAAACTAGATAGCGTACCGGTTTTGCCACCATTGTCTTGAATCGTGATGGGGTCTGAAGAATTTTGTGCACCGGAATCATCCGTCGTAAATAAGGACACGGCATTATTGCTGGCCGTGACTTGACGGGTATAAGCACCGCCCGCCCGCAAAGTGTGATCTTGATACAGTTTATAACTGACATCAAATTGCACGCCGTTGGCACGGTTAGAACGCAGCGAATCTGAAGCGACGCCGTTATAAATTAAATCGCCATTCGCATCCGGCGTGAAATGCAATTCAGAATATTGATTGAAAGCGGATAGCTGAAAATTGACGTTCCCTAAACTTTTTTGTAGCGAAACAACGGCAAAGCGATTCACCTCACGTTGGTTTTCATTCAGATTGGATGAGGGCAAACTGCTAGTGGTGCCGTCACTAAATCCTGTCAGCGCAAACCCGGGCGCCTGGTTAGGATTATTTGGGATCTGGAAACGACCGTTATAGGTACCAAACATTAAACCCAGACGCGTGTTGTCATCTAAAAAATAAGACAAATTACCAAAGGTTTTAGATTGCCGGGTTTTATCATGCAATGCGCTAGAACTTGGTATCGGATTCTCAATCCCCAGAGAATTGGATAAGAAGCTACCGGACAAATAATAATTGAACGCGCCTTTGCTACCAAAAAATTCCGCGCTAGGTTCAACATAGCTATGGCTACCCATCTGAATACCAATCCGGCCACCTGGCGTTACTCCGCCTTCCTTGGTTTGGATATCAACAATACCAGCAGTACGCAAACCAAACTGTGCTGGCAATGCCCCGGTCATAAAATCAGTCTGGTCGACTAAACGCGTATCAATCGACTGCCCAAAACCAGTAATACTTTCTGGCAGCTGGACACCGTTAATCCGATATTGCACGTTAGCGTGATCATCACGTACGTGCAAACCGCCAGACGCCTTAGAGTCTTGAGCGACGCCAGGCAAACGCAGCAAAACTTCATTAAACGGCGTGTTATCGCCTTGTCCCAGCATGTCTATCATGTGGGTATCAATGCTATAAACGGTGGTACCGATCTTGGGTGACAATTCAATCCGCGCACTTTTAAGATGCGCCGCGGTCACTTCTACACTTTGTACTGGCGTGTCAGATTTGCCTGATGCGTCCGGCGCGTCCGCCACAGAGTCACTTGCAGCATGAGTGGATGAAATGGCAAACAGACCAGCCAGGGCGAGTGAAAGCTTACTCAGTTTAAGAGTACGTTGCATGTTAATAACCTCTGAATAAAATACGCGAAACTCAGCCTTGTCGAATGAAGGCAAGCTCGCTTAAAAATGTAATTTTCAAACTGAAGTTCGAAAATTTAAATTAAAACCGGAGTTCAGCTCAATTTTTAAATTGAACTGTTTTTGATGAATTACGCAGAGGCGTGCGGGGGACCGCAGCTTGGTGGAAAAAGCTCAGGCGAGCAATAGTTGGCGATCTTGACCGAGACAGCGAGGACCCGGTAAGGCATAACATAAACGTGCTGAACAATCGCAGGTAACAACGGCAGACCGACTACCTTATCGATCACATCGCTACAGATGGCACATTCTTTGGTGTCCAGCGCGGTCTTGTGTTGATGTGTCGCCGCCGTTGTCAGCGCCAGAACCAACGCAAAAGCGCCAAACAACACAATCAACAAACGCCACACATCACGCGCTGCAACTGCGCGCGCGAATGCAGCAGTCGCAAACTTTGCAGGCATGGCCGACATGGCGGCAGTGCCTCGCTTAGCTAGCGGATGTTGATCGGTAGTCTTACGCTGAACCATTCTTTTGTTTTTGCACTTGTGTTGCATTAAGGATGCGAGATCATAACAAGAAAAAAACATTCTGGCATCATCGGATTACATCCTTACACATTTTGCTCACCACTAGATCATTACTAGCTAATCACTCAATCGCCACTAACTCGTCAATAAGACCTACACAAATTTGTCCCGGCAAGGCTTAGTGACAAAGGCACAGCTTGGTGATTGTTTGCTGATTGCAATTACAAAACTGAGGCAATTTTCATCAGAAATTTTTTATCAAATACAGGAAATCCATTTGAATATTTTTCGTGAAGAAAGTTTTTTGATTGTAAATTTTTGAGGCTTGAAAACAACTGCATCAAATACAACAATGTTAGTGTAAAAATTCTAAGCTGATTTCTTTACACAAAATTTTTACACAAAACCGACTTAAAAAGTCCAATATAAACGAATTTTTCAATAGATAAATTTCGTGATTTTTAAGCATGTAAAAAAAATATAAAAATGACGAGCTCCTCATCCCCCAATCCTACACATTGTTACTGATGGTTACACATTAATCAATTTAGCTTAACTTTTTGGAATATTTCTTCTGCTAGGATAAGTTTTCTTTCAGTCAATTCTTTAGCTCAGGTTCGACAGATTTAAACGCTAACGTAACCGTAAAAACGAACGTAAAAGCGAACGCAAAATTAAGCGTAAGACAGCGAGTCGATAGCTAAATAAATTAACCGGGAAGATTAAAAAAAGGCGCTGATTGCCGCTGTTAAAAGCCTGCGATGCATCAGTATAAAACTGCTTAAAATTGGTTGTAATTGTTTGTGTCACCCATCCATTGGAGTGCATTAAAGATGATCCAGCATTATCAACAGATTGCCCAAAGCCTTAATTGGGATGCAGATTATATAGACAAAAATAGTCCCTTTAATGATGGCGAACTGATCGCCGCACAGCAGCCAACATTTACCGATTCTACTGATCTGAGATTGTCGATAACAGAAGAAAAAATGTCCCGCTTTGCGGTGATTGCTTCTAGCCTTGTTGCTCCTCAGCTCCGTCACTTCAATTCTCTCGTTCCTGCATTAGTTCCAACTTTGGCTCCAACATTAGTTCCAAAATCTAATAGCAGCGCCAACACTCAAATTGGCCAGCATGATTTTGAAACCAAGCGCTTCAAACCCAACCATTTTTTCCTCAGTTAAAAATTCCACGCTGTAAAAATATTGCTTCAAAAGTCTAGTTTTAAAAATCTAGTTTTCAAAAGTCGTTTTTAGATTTACGTATCACTGCTTTACCAAGAATATTTCAAGACCGACCAACTTACTATGTAACGTAGAGTCGATCTTGCAATAGGTATTTTTTCTGGACCGCGTTTAAAAAGACGGTAAATTGAATTTGCCAAGCCTGTAGAAAACAAGATTTTCTTCCAGGTTGCTGTGACTGAACCGATCTATTCAAAATCCTTTGAACTGGTCACTTTCTTCGTATTACCATTTGGAGATAAGTAATGAAACTCAGTTGTAAATTTAAAATGCTGCCTGTAGCAGCAATGGTGTTAGCAACAATTGGTGGCGCAGCACAAGCAGCCGAACAATGGGTCTCTACCGCGACCAAAGCGCCGCGTTTGTTGAGCACTGCATCGCCACTGGCATTAATGCAAGCTGGGACACAAACTCATGTTGTGGTCTCATTGAAAGTACGCAACAAAGCGGACCTCGATGCGCTGACAACTAACCTCATCACTGGTGGTGGCGCCAAGCCAATCACTAGCGCTGAGTTCATGAGCCACTACGCACCAACAGCAGCCCAAGCAAACTCGGTAGTCGATCATTTGACCAAAAGTGGTTTCGTCAATATCGTCGTCTCTGACAACCACCTGCTAGTCAGCGCAGATGGTGCAGCATCCTCCGTTAAAACTGCATTCAATACTGATCTGCATACATACAACATCAATGGCCGTACAGCACATGCCAACTTGAGTGATGTCACTGTACCGCAATCGCTGGGCGATATCGTATTGGCGGTTCATGGTTTGCAAACTGTCCATCTGCATCACACAATGGCAATGCGTCCAGACGCTAAAACACTGTCGACTGTTGGCCACAATCCAACCGACTTCCCTTTGATCTATAACGCATCTAGCTTGCCAAGTGCAACCAACGCAACCATCGGTATTATTACCCAAGGTAGCATGACGCAAACGATCAAAGATCTGAACACATTTACTACCAATGCTGGCTATCCAAAAACCAATGTCAGCACAGTGACAGTTGGTTCTGCCAGCACAGATACGTCTGGTGTGGATGAATGGAATATGGATACTCAAGATGCCTTGGCAGCAGCAGGCGGTACGATCAAACAAATGATTTTGTACACGGCTAATACTTTGAGCGATGCTGACCTGACTAATACGTACAATAAAGCTGTCAGCGACAACGTAGCCAAAACGATCAACGTGTCTTTAGGTGAATGCGAAACTGATGCGCAAAGCTCCGGCATCATGGCAAGTAACGATCAGATCTTCCAGACTGCGGTAGCACAAGGGCAGACTTTCTCGGTTTCTTCCGGCGATTCAGGTGCGTATGAATGCGGTGGTTCCAGCACATCACAAAGTTACCCTTCTGTATCCCCTTATGTCATCTCAGTTGGCGGTACTTTGCTGAACACATCAGGCACCACATGGACGTCTGAAACAGTATGGGCTTGCACCAGCTCTGCTAATTGCCAGCAAAGTTCCAGCGGTGGCGCAGGCGGCGGACCAAGCCTGACAGAAGCAGCGCCAAGCTGGCAAACTGCCGCAGGCGTATTGGGAAGCTCCACCAAACGTGGCGCACCTGACGTCGCATTTGATGCATCACCTAACAGCGGCGCATTGGTAATCGTCAACGGTACTAGCTCGCAAATCGGTGGTACTAGTCTGGCAGCACCGTTGTTCACTGGTTTCTGGGCTCGCGTTCAGTCTATGAACAACAATACACTGGCCTTCCCAGCTTCTGCCATTTATCAAAAAGCAGCGGCTAATCCAACAATGTTCCATGACGTAACTTCTGGCAGCAACGGTGGTTACACTGCAAAAACTGGTTGGGATTATGCAAGTGGTTACGGCAGTTTGAACGTTGCTAATTTTGCGACTGTCATGGGATCGGGCGGCGGTACAACACCTCCACCATCCAATGTATTGAGCAATGGCGTAGCAAAAACTGGCCTCGCTCTGACGACTGGCAACTCCACGGTGTACACTTTTGTGGTTCCATCAGGCCGTACTACATTGACCTTTAAAACATCGGGCGGTACTGGCGATGCAGATATCTACGTCAAACTAGGTTCTGCACCGACAACATCATCTTATTTGAAAAAATCTGATGGTTCTACCACGACTGAAACGATCACTATTAGCTCACCAGCCGCAGGTACTTACTACCTGTTGCTCAACTCTTACGCTAGCTTCAGCGGTGTGAGCTTGGTTGCTTCTGACTAATAGGTATTGTTAGCGATTAGTCGCTAATGAGTTTGGCTGGCTGCAACAAGTTTGCGGTCAGTCAAATAAACTATAAAGAATTTCGCCCTCATTCTGACGAGAATGAGGGCGAAATCGTTTCAGCGCTGATGTTGATCTGGTGCGACTAAGCATTGGTAAAAGACACTGCTGGATTAGCTTAACAAGGTAGCGTGGAGGCAATTAGATTCCATAATAATCAATATACTCCCCTTTATTTTTATTCAAATCGGCTTATTGACCATTAAATATATGGACAACTAAAATATACCTACTACGAGTATATATTTAATGACAAATCGATTCAGACATTCTCAATGAGGTTTCGCCCACTTATTTTCCTTGCCTCGTCATTCAGCGGTCGCTCAAAAGTTACTCTCAAACGTATCAACGAGCGTATTACTTTATTCAGCCAGTTCACCAAACCAGGTCAGTCCAAACAAGCGATCAGGGTCGAGCAGCCTTTGCATTTTTCCCGCCAGTTGCTGCGCTGCTTGTGACGTAAATCGATGGTAGTAGGTCTGATTATATGGGCCGACTCCGTGTTCGGCACTAAAGCTGCCTTGATACTCACGCACCACCATATCGTAGATCGCATCGCGCACTGCGCTGACCGTTGTCGCATCGTAAGCGATAGCCGCTACATGCGGCCACACCAGATTAAAGTGGCAACCGCCATCCGCCCAATGACCAAAATCCATGATCTGCAAAAACGGATAATGGGTTTTGATCAAGCCAATCGCCTGCTGCCGAAAATCAACCAAAGAGGAACGCGGCATAGAAATATCAAACGCAATAATCTTACCTTCGCTACGCAAAGACTCACTGATCGCATGCCGTATACGCCACAAATCTTTACCGCGACCAATCACTGCATTGGTGATAATGTCGTCATCGCTTCCAGTCAATAAGGTGGCCAGCGAATTGCTTAATAAATCCTCCAAACACAAGCCTGAATGCTGCTGGGCGATGCTGGTATCCAGCTCAATCAGGACGCAATAATCGGGGATATCAGCCAGACTGCCAAAGGGATTACTGATCGCCGGAACATGTCGCAATACCGAAGCCAATGCTTGTCCAGAAATCCCCTCAAAGGCGCTCAGCAATTCTCCGCAATCGCGCTCCAGCCTTTGCAACAATTCTAAAACTGCAGCCTGATCACGCGGCACAACTAATGCAGTAGCCGTTTGTTTTGGCAAGCGATGCACTTGTAAAACGGCTTTGCTGATAATCCCGTAGGCGCCACTGGTGCCGACAAACAATTGCTTTAGATCAGGGCCGGTATTATTTTTGCGAAGCGCCGATTGCAGATCCAGCACCCTGCCTGGCGGATTCAGCAATACGACTTCCAGCCCCAACAAATTTTGCCGCACGTCGCCATACTTAATCAGTCTTGCACCTCCAGTATTGGCGGCGATCATGCCGCCAATAGTCGGGTTGGCACCGAGGTCAATCGGGAAGCATAAATCGTGTTCTTTCAACGCCTCATTCAAATCGTGCAAGGTCACACCAGCATCGACGGTGACTGAGCGATTGACCGTATCAATCTCTATGCAACGACTAAGGCGTTCCGTGCTCAAGACCAGATACTGTCCGCTCTGATCTGGCGTGCTGGCGGCGACCAAACCCGTATTGGCACCCTGCACCACCAGCTTCAACTGATGCGCTGCACACAGACTGACCAGTTGCGACAATTGCACGGCGCTATTGGGACGCGCGACCGCCATTGCTTGCCCGACGCCATAGCGCGCTCCGGTTACGTAACGGGCGCAGTCCTCTAGCGTGGTCAGCAAGCCGGCATCACCCAATAAATCTTGCAGCGACTCCAGCACAGCTAAGCGATTGACAGGCTCAAGCATTGGCGGTCATCTTAAAAATACCTTGCGCATTGCCTGTGTCAAACTGCAGATCAAGTTTCGACAATCCGGTGACGGGATCAAGCATCGTGTCTCGCGAGATAAATTCATAAAATGATCCCGGCACTTCGCGTGTCACTAGCACTGCCTCTGCATCATAAAATTCCCGCACAACATTGTCGGCCTTAAACGCGGTCTGTCTTACGCGACCAGAGCCAGAGACTTCGACCTGCGCTTTGATGGAGCGCCCCAAGGCTTTTTGCTCCTCCGCAGTCTGGAACACATCGGCTACGCGGTCCGTTGCGTGGTTAAACACATTCCCCTCAGTAGCGATCCATGCCATTTCGGCAGATTCTTTGATCAGTAGCTCATAGTCGCTTAATTGCGGAGTGCCATGCTGACGATCAAAACAGGCGACCAGCACGGGCAATAATTCCAGCGCCTGCTGCACGCTCAGACTGCCGTCGCGCTCCAGTTCATTGAGCAGACTAAACGCCGCTGGCGTCAAAGGATCTTTGGAGTCGCCCAAAACCCGGCTGACCGCTTGCTGAAAAGCCGGACTAAAACGTTCTGGATGTAGTTCGCTGACAAAAAACTGCGAGATATTTTCAGGATCATCAACCTGTGCATAAGAACGCCCGGTCATGTTTAAGCGATCCAGCGGATATTTGCCATTCAGGCGATACCCTAATGGTTTGAGAATTCGCGTCACAGCGGCTTCGCCCGGAGGCAAAGCACCGATGCCAAACCAGCGCACCGTGCGCAAAGCACCATGATCCAGCGTGACTTTGCCGCCATGGGCAACGAGTTCATCGGTGTAAGTCTTCCCGCTGGGAACCCGCTGCAAAATTCCGTAAAACAGCAACATATTCAAGGCCTGCGCGATCTCGGCACGTGTTACCTGCCCCGGTTGTACGTGGTCAAATTTGGCAGATATATGCAATAAATTCACTAAGTTGCTTGTTTGCTGCTCGCCTATACTGGCAACAAGCAGGGTTTGAATATGTGGATTCATGGAAGGTATTTTAATTGTTAGCTAGTGCAGCATTTTCACTTAACTGGACAATCGGGACAAACGATATAAAATCACAAGTTAGTGAATAAAAAGAACAATCTATATCAATGAGAAAAAAAATCCCCAGCTTAAATGCGCTCATGATCTTTGAGGCTGCAGCACGCCTGCAAAGTTTTACCCGTACCGCGGATGAACTGGCGCTGACCCAAGGCGCGGTCTGCAAACAAATTGCGGGGTTAGAGAGCTGGTTAGGTGTACCACTATTTGCCCGCATCAAACAACGCGTCGTATTAACGCCTGCCGGGCAAGAGTATGCCGGACGTATACGTCTGCATCTGAGGCGAATAGAGCGCGACACCCTGGAGTTGATGGCGAGCCAGGAGGGTTCCGGCGTGCTGGAATTGGCAGTCGTACCGACTTTTGCGACCCAATGGCTGATCCCGCGTCTGGCACAATTCCACGCACTGCGACCCGACATTACGATTAATCTCAGTACCAGAACCGATGCGTTTATTTTTTCCGAATCGCATTTCCATGCGGCGATTCATTCAGGACAAGCGCCTTGGCCCGGCACCATTGGGGATTTTTTAATCGGTGAAGATGACACGACACCAGTTTGCAGCCCTGCCTTATTGGCAAAATATCAAACTACGGATGCGACCAAAGCCAACGAGAACATCATAGGCATCACAGATATCAGCAAAATGCCTTTGCTGCACCTGACCAGCCGTTTAGACGATTGGCGACGCTGGTTTGATTTACATGATTGCCGCAATGACATATCCGCTGTCAAAGGTGCTCGCTATGAATTGTTCACCATGCTGATCAGTGCCGCCGCCGCCGGTTTAGGTGTGGCGCTGATCCCGCGTTTTATGGTGCAGGCAGAATTGGATGCTGGCACGCTAACCATTCCACTGCAATTAAGCCTACCCCGCTCGGCTGCGTATTATCTAGTGTATCCGGAACAAAACGCGAGTCTGGGACCTTTGCTAGCGTTTAAGAACTGGTTGTTAGATAGTGCCAAACAGGCGGGTTAAACCTAGAAATTTTTATATACTCCCCATTATTTTTATAAAATACCGCCTATCCTCCAAATATTACATGGACAACTTAAATATACTAATAGGCAGTATATTTAAATTGAGAATATTAGGACTGTCGCAAAACTGTCCCAGCAAGGCGTAGCGACGACGACAGTACTTTAGTACGGCTAGGCGCTACAACGCAGCTGGGGCATTTTTACGTCAGTCCTAAATATAAATTATTATTCTGATTGACATTAACTCAACACACTGTCGCAACTGGCATAGGAATAAGGAGCAATGATGGACTTCCAGAGCATTCCCGTTTTACGCATCTTTGATGAAGAAAAAGCGAAACAGTTTTATGTTGAGTTTCTCGGCATGAGTGTCGATTGGGAACATCGGTTTAAGGACGATTTTCCTATCTATATGCAAGTATCGAAAGACAATCTAGTTTTTCACCTGAGCGAACATTCCGGTGACTGCACACCGGGAAGCAAGGTGTTTGTAAACACGCCAGACATCGATGAGCTGTACCAAGAGTTATCTCAGAAGACCTACAAATACAATAAACCTGGCATTGAAATCGCCGTATGGGGCGATAGAATCTTGAGCCTGACAGACCCTTTTTCCAACAAGATTCTGTTCAATGAAGTAAAAACCACAAGCTAAACAGAAATCCGTGTCAAAGAAAGAGGCTCGGTCATGAACAATTTTTTGATAGAACGACGCTGGTATGCCGTGTCACCAGACGGTGTCGGCGCAGACCTGAGCTTAAGTATTGCTGCCCCGATCAAGGATCATATTGACTGGGGTTGCGCCGTATCGCTGGGAATACTCGACTCGCACCCATCAAGGATTTATGGGATCGATAGCTGGCATGCTGTACAAATGGCAATGTCATTCATTGCACTGAGAGTCAGGCATTTTTCTGAAACTGGCTGGTTATTTTATTGGGACAAAGACGGCAATCCGGCAACGCCAGACGATCTGATTACTTCAGGATTAAGCAAATCCATCTGCTCAGATTGAACAATAACCATAACGCTATATGCTCAAATGTGGAGTTTTTTAAAATCTCCCATACACCATTGATCCTCCAATTCAGATCGATAAAGCCTGCCAAATTACAGTTCGTCAGACCGCCCTAGCGGGATTGACCGACACTGACTATATTGGAGTTAGCTTCTAAAAAAACTAAGACTGTGATGCGTATTTGGATCAATACTTAAGCGCATATTCTGCTTGATCCAGTTTGCCAGTCAGGCAAGCTAGCCGCACCAGGGATACGGATTTTTATAAGCTAACAAAAACCAACCCAAGAATTTGAAAGGATATTGTATGAACCTCAAAGCAGACATGGATGGCGTTGTTATCCTGAGCATCGCCATCCTGATTATCAGCAGTGTGATACACCAACTTTTTGTCTAAAACCTCAAGTCTAGGAAACCCAATGCTGACGTTTATTTTGTGGATTGTGCTGTTAGTAATGTGCTGGCCGCTGGCCTTGTTCGCACTGGTACTTTATCCGCTGGTATGGCTGATCTGCTTGCCATTCCGGTTGATGGGGATTGCGGTGGAAGGCGTGTTTGAATTATTGCGTGCAATCGTTTTGTTGCCAGCACGTTTACTGCGGGGGAAAGCTTAAAGTTTGGTGATGCTCACGGTAATAGTCGTTGCAAGAAAATACCGTGATCACTCCAAACTATTAAACATTTCATGTAATTCATCAAATTTATCGGCAGCTTCGTCTTGGGATAAACCTAGAAAATGGCAAGCCTGCGCTCCGCCTTTTTCCCATTCGGCAGAGACATCTTGCCCATGATATTTTTGTATGGCGTATTCCGACATCAAGGCCATTGCTACCAGTGCACGAACCATTTCTGGCGTAGCGCTATCTTCTAAAACCGCGTAGTCATGGTGCAATAAAATCGCGGTAAAAACATCTTCAGGCAAACCCCAGGTACGCGCCATCAAAGACCCGACTGCGGCGTGATTGCACTGATGCGCCTCATCTTCGATCTCGGTAAATTTTTTAGTAAATTCTTGATTAGCTTTAGTCAGCGTTGCTGCATAGTGAGGAAAACGCTCCAGCATAATTGGAATGCCGATATCGCAAAACAAGCCAAACGTATGCGCAATATCTGAGGGATAAATATGCATATTACGCGCCAGATAAATCATCGCCTGCGCCCGCTTGGTAGAAAAATCCCAAAACTTCACCAATGATTGCCCTTGCACCACGACTGACTGACGGGCAATGATGCCCGTCATTAATGTGCCGCACTGCGCCATGCCTAACAGATCAACCGCATGATCGACAGAACTCGCCTTTAAGCGTAATCCAAAAAAAGAGGAGTTGGTCAACTTCATCAAAGAACCTGCCAGGCCGACATCATTAGCGATAATTTTTGCGAGGCGACGCGGATCGGGCTCTTTAGACGACAGTTCTTGCTGAACCTCTGCTAACAAACTAGGGCGCGGCGGGATTCTGATCGTTTTAAGCAGAGCATCAACTGATTGCTCAGTGGTTCTGGCTGGGGCAGTAGAGGTTTTCATTGATTTGATTTAGGACAAATATTGCCAGCACATTTTTTCGTGTAATCCCAGATTTTAAAGCGCAATCGTTGCCGTGCTGCATTTATTTTCTATGATTCATCAAGATAAACAAAGAGTTTATCCCCAGAGTGTATTTTCTGTTGTCATTAAAATCAAATTGCGGTGACAATTTGATTTCATTACATCAATTCATCTGTCTAAAAAATATGACTCTTGCTGGAACAATCGCGCTCGTTGTAAAAATTTTTTTATTGCCGCCACTGGGCTTGTTTATTCTATATCTAGTGGGATGGCTTATTTCAAAACGACATGTCAGAGCCGGTAATACGATACGCTTTAGCGCGATTTTCATTTTGTTTTTTTTATGCACTGGTGTGGGATCGTCGTTATTAGGACGACCATTAGAAGCATTAGAGACACCACTTAGCTCACCCGCCATGGCAAGAGCAGCAAAAGCAAATGCGATCGTGATTTTGACTGCTGGCAGAATAGCCCGCAGTCCAGAATATCAACATCATGATATCCCCGACTATATCGCCTTAGCCCGACTCCAATATGGTGCCTATTTATATAGGGCGACAGGCTTGCCGATTTTAGTCACTGGCGGATTTGGCCAACCTAACGGTTATGAGACTTCGCTTGCAGGCAATATGAAACGCACCCTGGAGCAAGATTATTTAATCCCGGTTAAGTGGGTCGAAGATAAAGCGACCAATACCGATGAGAACGCCCAATACTCTGCAAAAATTCTGAAACAAGCAGGAGTTCAACGGGTTTTATTGGTCACCGATGCGATGCACATGCACAGAGCAAGGATCGCATTTGAGCATGCTGGTCTACAAGTAGTCGCGGCGCCGACCATGTTCCTCTCGGAATCAGAATTTGATATTTTCAATCTATTTACTTCAGCCGAAAATATGCGGCGGTCTCATTACGCTTTATATGAATGGTTAGGACTATTGTGGTATCGCATGGAATTGTCGACCAATAAAACCTGATCGTCATTAGAGAGCAAGACAGACAAATTAGAAAATACAAATTCGATTTTTTTCTACCTGTTTAAGCATTTACTTATTCTTGATAGTCACTAATAGGCGTCAATATGCCCCACAAAATTCGATCATCCCGACCTTTCAGGCGCTATGTAATCTGCTTATTGTTTTTTATCGCAGTGCTGTTGGCGATTGGTGCTTCGGTCGCTTTTTTTCTACAAAATATGGGAGTAACGCCTCGGGCGCTCTCCCCTTATATTGAACGCCGGACATCAGATCACAATCCGACCATCGTCAGTATCGGTGAATGGATGAGCAAGACTTTGATGGTATTGGATCGTGGCACTCCACAATTACATACGAAAGAACGGACCAAGATTGGAGCGCAAACCAATCTCAATGTGAATGACGTAGCGCCAAAAAATACCCATGCTTCAATCATCGTAGCATCAAATAACCAGATAATAGCCGCACTTAGCAACGCCAACCCAGGGGATGTAATCACGCTTCTGCCGGGTACATATCGCTTTGTAGGAACGCCGCTACTGGTCAATAAAGCGGGTTCAAAAAACGACCGGATTACCCTAAGGGCAGCGTACCCGGGAACAGTATTTTTAGAATTTAATCTTGGTGAGGGATTTCAGGTTTCTGCTCCTTACTGGACGTTTGAAAATTTGTCTATACGCGGTGTTTGTCAGTACCACGAGAATTGTGAACATGCATTCCATGTGACCGGAGATGCCCGATATTTTATGGCTCGCAATAATACGATTATCGATTTCAACGCGCATTTTAAAATCAATGGCAGCGATGGACACTTCCCAGATCATGGTCTGATTGAGGGCAACACACTGACAAATACCAGTGCCAGAAAAACTAGCAATCCCGTGACACTGATCGATCTGGTCGCTGCCAGTGACTGGGTTATCCGTAAAAATTGGATAGGTGATTTTATTAAAGATCAGGGAGACAGAATCAGCTACGGCGCATTCGCCAAAGGTGCCGGATCACGCAATGTATTTGAACAAAATATGGTGATTTGCGAACATCTTTTACAAGGCACAACAGGCCAGCGTGTTGGACTATCTTTAGGTGGTGGCGGTACCGGCAAAGAGTATTGTCGAGATACTCGCTGCATTACCGAACAAGACAACGGAGTAATTCAATCCAACCTGATTGCCTCCTGTTCTGATGACGGGATTTATATCAATCACGCAGCAGGCAGCAAAATTATTCACAATACGATTGTAGATACTGCCGGAGTGACTGTGCGTTTTCCAGATAGCAGCGCCAATCTGGAAGGCAATTTGGTAGATGGCGCAATCCGCAGCCGCGACCAAGGAATATTACACAGCAAAGATAATCTCGAAACACCAATTGCGTATTTATATTTTGGCTATCATCCGGTGCGCCGTTTATTTTCAGATTCAAATGCAATGGATTTTGTCTGGAAAAACAGTCCGCCGCATCGGTCTGCTTCAAGTATCACAAATGCGGTCACAAGTGAAATACCGGCTGACTTATGTGACCCCTTGTCTAACGCGACAACACCCTCGGCAGCATCATTGACAGCACCCCAGGTGGCGCGGCGAACGACACCTAGTTATGGTGCGTTTGAAGATTTTTCAGCTTGCCTTTATTAAGCTTGAATTTAGTCTGGATCTAAGTGTGAATCTAAGCCTAAATCTAAGCCTGCATATCAGCATCAAACCAATTTAAATACTATCAGTTTGATGCTCAGCGCCGGTAAGCCGCCTGATTATTAAGTGCATCACTCATCGAGTTCACTTCACAGGAATCGGCGTGCCCTTATCTACAGCGACAGCCGTGACACTATTCTGTGGCGAACCGTTGATCAGGCGATCAGAATAAGTCAGATAAACCAGAGCATTGCGTTTGACATCCACGACACGAACTACTCTGAGTTTTTTAAATAAAACGGATAGCCGTTCATTGAACACTTCTTCCTGTTGCGGCATCGGCTTTTTAAAGCCAATCACACCAACCTGACGGCAAGCGATGGATGCCTCTGCCTTATCTTCTGCCAAACCAACGGCGCCTTTAATACCGCCAGTTTTAGCGCGGGAGATATAGCAAGTGACACCATCTACTTTTGGATCGTCATAGGCCTCGACCAAAATTTTATGATCAGGACCGATCAAGATAAAAGCGGTATCAACGCTACCAATGACCTCAGCTTTTGCGCTGCATAACGGCGTCATCAAAGCGAAGACAGCCAGACTACTTGCAGCGACTACTCCATTGCAGATTTTTTTCAATTTCGATTTCATATATCACCGTCTTGAGAAATAATAAGTACGATCAATCGCTAACCGTATGCCTGTCTGATACGCCATAAAGCCATCATGGAAAATTTGGTCTATGGCGCAATGCTATTGCGTCTACACCAATATTTATTTTTCGTCGTTTTGGCTCAGACGTGAATGTCCCCTGCCATATAAAAAATACATACTGATAGCGACTGCCATCCAAATGAAAAATACATAATATGTAGTCGCAGATAGCCCGAACAACAGATATAGGCACGCCAGAATACTAAGCCCAGGCAAAAAATACGGGCCAAACGGAACACGGAACCCCCCACTACCGGCGCCAATCCGTTTTGCGCGCATAACAGGTACAGATGTGGATACGACGATAAACGCGACCAGTGTCCCCATACTAACCATATCCCACAAGAAGGTAGCATCTACCAGACCCGCGACTAAGCCGACGACCAAGCACACAATAATCGTGTTACTCGTTGGTGTTTGAGTACGAGAATGCAAACGCTGGAATGAGGGCGAAATCAGTCCATCTTTACTGATCGCAAACAAGATCCGAGTCTGGCCATAAATCGTCACCAATGTCACACTGAATACCGAAATTACAGCACCTGCGGATAAGATCAATGCAGGCCATGCTTTACCAGTGACGTTTTGTAAGATCACGGCAAGACCTGCCTCTTGTCCGGCAAACATACTTGCAGGCTGAGCACCGACCGCAGCGACCGCTACCAACAAATAAAATACGGTGACAATCACTAATGCCGACAAGATCGCCAGTGGCACATTCCGTTTAGGATTTTTAACTTCCTCACCCGCTGTTGCCACTGTGTCTAAGCCAATAAAAGAAAAGAATACAGTTGCCGCCGCAGCAGCAACTCCAGCCATACCGCCGGGGCCATGCGCATCTGCTGCTTTAAAAAATGGCGTAAAGTGTTCAGCATTAAAACCTGAGAATGCGATCACCGCAAAAAAAGTGAGTATCACTAATTTGATCATCACC
Source organism: Undibacterium sp. GrIS 1.8 (assembly GCF_040544445.1). Lineage (NCBI taxonomy): Bacteria > Pseudomonadati > Pseudomonadota > Betaproteobacteria > Burkholderiales > Oxalobacteraceae > Undibacterium > Undibacterium sp. GrIS 1.8. Next base: position 22,549 of record NZ_JBEONQ010000044.1, read on the forward strand.
ATAATCGCGTTGACTGTCGCAGATTCTTTGGTGCCGCGTAATAATAAAAAACCGCAAACAACTACCAGAATAATCGGTGGCAAATTAAATTGTCCCGGGTGAATCTCGACCCCGTTAACACCTGACACGATCATCGCTGAACGCAGCATTTGGGGAATATGCCAGCCGAATGAATTTGGATTACTTAAAAAATTATTTAAATAATCCGACCAACCCACCGCCGTAGCGCTGGCAGCCAACCCATATTCCAATAATAAACAAGCAGCGACGATATACGCAGGAAACTCGCCGACGGTAGCGTAAGCATATGAATATGAAGAGCCTGATGCGGGGATGCGGGATGACAATTCGGCATAGCATAGTGCAGTCAGACCTGCCGTCACTGCCGCCAGAATAAAGGACAAAATCACCGAAGGGCCTGCCTTCGGGACTGCCTCTACCATGGTAAAAAAGATACCGGTCCCAATCGTGGCACCGACGCCAATCATGGTTAAAGAAAACAAGCCTAGCGAGCGATGTAAACCATTGCTGCTACCTGCCTCAACCTCACTGCCGCTGGCATCAACTGGCTTGGTACGTATCAGTTGCTGCCCAAATGTTTGCTGTCCCAAAAGAATTCCTTTTTTTAAATTTTTGAATCAGGATTTAATTGTAATGCTGTATTAAATATTTATTGTCTACGTTGGCTTTGGCTGTAACAGCGACTTTAGCATCTGCTGTAACTCCTTCTCCCGCTAGCGGGAGAAGACAGGGATGAGGGGGAAGTTCAAGTTTCCGAAAGCTCGCCATACCAAAAGACTAGAATCCCGAGGTTGAAGCACTCCGGCTTATTCGTACTTTAAGCACGCGACGCCTCTTATCCAGAAAATATACTCCACCCATGTATATTTTAATGTCCATACAATACTTGGACGTTAAGACATATTTACCAATATACTCCCCTTTTTTATAAAATTTACTAAGGAGAAATATGTAGCAAACAATCCTTATTGCGTTAAAGATGATTTCACAACTTCGCCATCTTTCATCACAAAATCAACCTTGGTCAGTACCGTCACATCACTCATAGGGTCACCTGTTACGGCGATAATGTCCGCGAATTTTCCCGCCTTGATGCTACCGACTTTATTTTTCCAGCCGAGTAAATCAGCAGCGCTAATTGTCGCTGCCTGGATTGCCTGCATCGGCGTCATGCCATATTTGACCATGTAGAAAAACTGCTTAGCGTTGTCGCCATGCGGATACACGCCGGCATCAGTACCGAACGCCATTTTGTCGCCGAACTCAAATGCTTTGCGGAAGTTGTCGCGTTGCAGCTGACCGATCTCTTTTTCCTTGGCGAGGGACTCTGGTAAAAATCCTGCCTTCTCGCCTTCACTCAAAATATAGTCATCGTCATAAATATCCATGACCAGATAAGTACCTTTTTCTTTCGCCATGCGCATGCCTTCTGCATCAATCAAACTGGCATGCTCTACCGAATCGACACCGGCGCGGATAGCATCATTGATACCGCTGGTGCCGTGCGCATGCGCTGCGACTTTGCGTCCGAGTTTGTGGGCTTCAGACACAATAGCTTGCATTTCCTCCAGCGTATATTGTTGCGCACCGGCAGCATCGCCTTTGGATAACACCCCGCCGGTCGCACAAATTTTAATCAAGTCGGCACCATACTTCGCCATCTCGCGCACCTTGGCGCGGGCGGCCCAAGGTCCGTCGGCCACACCTTTACCGACATCGTTATATTCAGGCGGCAATAAATTATTATCGCAATGACCGCCGGTAATCCCCAGCGCATAGCCAGAAACCAGCATGCGCGGGCCAGGTACATCTCCGTCATTGATCGCATCGCGCAAGGCCACATCGCCAAAACCATCTGCACCGACATTACGCACTGTCGTAAAACCGGCCTGCAAAGTGTCGCGTGCAGCACGTACACCATACAAAGCAGCACGGATATTAGAAGTGCCAATACTGGCATAGCCATGCTGATGTGCATTGCCAGTCAGATGCGTGTGCGAATCGATCAAGCCTGGCAACACCGTAGATTTAGATAAATCGAGGATTTGCGCACCTGCCGGGATCGCCATAGTTTTGCTAGAACCGACAGAGAGAATATGCTGGTTTTGTACCAAAATAATTTGATCGAGCAATACCTTACCGGCCTCTACATCAATCAATTTACCTGCCTTGATTGCAAGCACAGGCGCTGGTTTATTTGTAGACTGGGTCGCTGGAGTCGCAACCGAAGTAGCGGCATCCGCAGCATGCGCAAGATTAGCAACCGCAATGCAATTAAGCATTAATAAACTGGCTGCCAGCGGGGACAAAATACGAGGTAAAACGCGGGACATAGCGAGTGACAAAACAGGGCGACGCTTTTGCATGTAATCCTCTGAGAGCAAGATCAATAAAAGAACCAAAAAAATAACGGAAAAGCGAATAGCAGGGCAAGACAATCAAGTTTTGATGGCTCGCCTACAGTGTCGAACATTCTATCTGTGTTGCAAAAAGAAGTCCGTTGTATTTTGTAGAACAATTTAGATGATTTTTACTCCTACCCGGCGCGTCACGCCGCTTTTTCACCTATTGCCAGATGCAGCTTTACGGCGATCGCGGCTGATATCATTGGACATGTCGCTGGGGATGTCGCTGGATATCACTACGCCAAACAAACCTGATCAGAAATTCGCCACGACAGAAGCCAATTTGTATCCAGTTGTTACAGCGCTGTTATAATCCGCCTCCATGAACATGCCCCGCCTCTCCCGCCAACTGGTTGCCCTCGTACTTTTTTTGTACGTTACGGCATTGGGCGTGGCAATTGCGGCTCCGGTGTTCAATCCGCAGGCAATGAATGTGATTTGTACCAGCACGGGCATCAAGATAATCAGCCAGACTAGCGGCGATTTCTCTGGCACTGACTTATCCGCTGATGGCAAATCCAGCAAAACTGGCCAATCTATGTCGCATTTGCTGGATTGCTCGTTCTGCCTGGCAACCGGCATCACTAATGCGTTTCCTCAACAAGACATCGTAGAACCACCACATACTTTGTCTTATGCCCTGCGCGCTATTCCAGCGGCACGGCTTGCCTCTATGGTTTCTGCGCCTTTACCGGCGCGTGGGCCACCTGCTTTAGATTAAAACAATCTGTTTGCTCAACGTCTGATCATCTAATCATTTGATCAGGTTTTGTCCTGCGCTCACCAGCGAATGCGGTGCTGCGTGCGTTTCTTTTTTTCTAAAGTTTGCCCACATCATGAATCCTTTTATAACCCTCACGCTTTATAAGAATCCCTCCCAAAATCCGTCGCCTCAGCGTAGCGATCGTTTTATCCGACACACACTCAGCATCGCCATTGCCGCCGCATTGCCTTTGCTGTCTGCCAGCGTACTGGCGGCTAATAGTAATAATGACGCCGCTAGCGGTATCGTCGTTGGCAGCAATGATATTGCCGATCGCGTTCTGATTACTGCCGGACGTCCCTCCTCATTGCCGACCGAAATCCCGACTACGATCGAAGGTATCAATGCTAAAACGCTAGCACAAACCATCAATGCGACGGATGCAGAAGACGCACTCAAATATCTGCCTAGCTTGCTAGTGCGCAAGCGCTACATTGGTGACTACAACCATGCCGTGCTCGCAACGCGCGCATCTGGCACAGGCAATAGCGCCCGCTCGCTGGTGTATGCCGACGGCATATTACTGTCGAACTTAATGGGTAATGGCGCAAGTTATACGCCGCGCTGGGGACTGGTGACGCCAGAGGAGATCGAGCGTGTCGACGTCCTCTACGGTCCGTTTTCAGCAGCATATTCTGGTAACTCGGTCGGTGCGGTGGTGGACTACATCACAAGGATGCCCAGCCAATTTGAAGCCCATGCGAAAGTCATGGCCTTTAGTGAGAGTTTTCAGCAATATGGCACCGATAAAAGTTATAGCGGTCATCAGCTCAGCGCCTCGCTAGGCGACAAACAAGGTGACTGGTCATGGTGGGCGAATGTCAACCGGCTCGATAGCGATGGTCACCCTATTGTCTTCGTGAATAAATTATTATCCGCAGGCGTGACCAGCAATTTGGGTACGCCAGTGAGCGGTGCGATATTGGATAAAAATCCGAAAAATCAAGATTGGCTCATCCTTGGTGCAACGGGTCAATACAATACGGTGCAAGACCACGCCAAATTCAAAGTCGCTTACGACATTACACCCACGCTACGAGCCAGCTATACCTTGGGCTACTGGCGCAATAATATGACCAGCACAGTAGAAAGCTATCTGCGCGATGCTGCTGGCAATCCGGTGTTTAACGGCGACATCAATGTCAACGGCAAAAAATATACCCTGGCTCCGACCGATTTTTCCAACAGTACCAATAGCCTGGAGCATGTCACCCACGGGCTTAACCTGAAGAGCAATACCAAAGGCGTGTGGGACTGGGAAATCGCTGCCAGCCTTTACGATTACAGCAAAGATATCGCACGCGCACCTATCGTTGCAATCCCGCAAGCCAACAGCGGCGGCGCAGGTCGCATCACCGATATGAACGGTACTGGCTGGAACACGCTGGCACTCAAAGGCATCTGGCGTCCAGAAGCGGCCAAAGATCATACGGTTGAATTCGGCTATCAGCGCGAAGCTTACAAACTACGCACCTTGGTTTCCAATACCAGCGATTGGATTAACGGTGCAGCCAGCACGGTATTCTCCGGCTTCCGGGGTAATACCGAATTACAAAGCGTATATGCGCAAGATGCGTGGCGTATCAATCCGCAATGGAAAACCATACTCGGCGGTCGTATAGAGCAGTGGACTGCCAATAATGGTGTCATCTCTACCGCCACCAGCAGCTTGCCATTTATTCCACGGAAAGAAACCGCCTTCTCGCCCAAAGCCGCCCTGGCATACAAAGCCGATAGCGACTGGACGATCAAAGCATCCGTCGGTCGCGCTGTACGTATGCCGACTGTGTCCGAGTTATATCAGGGATCGGTCAGCGTCAACACCATCGTCAATAACGATCCGAACTTAAAGCCAGAAAAATCCTGGACCTCAGAATGGAGCGTAGAGAGAAGCTTAGAAACTGGCATGGTGCGCGCCACGCTATTCCATGAGCGTACGCAGGATGCGCTGTATTCGCAAACCAATGTCAGCGTCACACCTAACATCACCAATATCCAAAATATTGATGACATCCACACCACCGGATTGGAATTGGCGTACATGGCAAATGACGTCATTACACGCGGCTTAGACCTGACTGCCAGCCTGACATACACCGATTCAAAAATCGTAAAAAACGATAAATTCCCCTCCAGCGTCGGCATGTGGCAACCACGTGTACCTAACTGGCGCGCCAACTTTGTCAGCAGCTACAAAGTCAACGACAAACTCGCCACCACCTTCGGCGCACGTTATAGCGGCAAGCAATACGGCACCTTAGACAACAGCGATCCTAACGGCAAAACCTACACCGGATTCTCCAGTTTTTTTGTAATGGACTTGCGCCTGCAATACCAAGTCGCCAAGCAATGGACTGCATCGTTCGGCATCGACAATCTTAACAATGCCAAATACTGGGCTTTTCATCCTTACACACAGCGCACTATGGTGGGTGAGTTGAAGTTTGATTTTTAAAATTTAGAATCTGACTCTTAAAAAATTAAAAAACATCGTCCAATCATTCTGCGGCTTGCGTGCCATTTTCGTGCCAGAAGACGCAGAATGATTGGGCTACCATTTGGAAGTCTATAAATAAAGCAAATTCGCTCTAAACCCCAATACAACTTTATAATCAAGTATCAGATTTTTCAGGAGTTTTTATGAGCATTTCGGTGATTGTTTTTTTTAAGGCCTTGATCGTAGTTCCGATCACGCTGCTGCCCATCTTAAATCCGATAGCGATTGCGCCGATTTTTCTCTCTATGACGGGGCCGATTGAGACGATGGTTGCTCGTCGTCTGGCAAAGCGTATTGCGCTGAATTGTTTTTTCTTGTTGATGGGGGCGATTTTTATCGGCTCTTATGTTCTGGATTTTTTCGGTATATCACTCCCTATCGTGCGAGTAGCGGGTGGGATTGTTGTAGCAATGGCAGGCTGGAAGCTATTGAATGACCAAGAGCAAGATAAGTTGCGGACTTCGGTTGCCGAGTCACAAATAGGTATATGGAGCAAAGAAGAATTGCGCCGTCGTAGTTTTTATCCTTTTAGTTTTCCGTTAACGGTCGGTCCCGGAACAATTGCAGCATCGGTCACACTGGGTACACAAATGCCAAACAAGCCGGTGGATTTTCTGATCACCAGTATTGCTTCTGCTATTGGGGTTTTGTTGACGACTTTGGTAATCTATCTGTGCTACCGTTTTGCACGCAATATGGAGCGGTTTTTAGGTGATATCGGAGCGATCGTTTTGCTACGTTTATCTGCTTTTATTTTGCTTTGTATTGGTATTGAAATTGGCTGGACGGGAATTTCTGATTTGCTAGTGGATTTGAAATTGCATTAAAAATTTGGACTTACGAAAAAGCGCCATGCAATTAAGATTGCATGGCGTTTTTTTTAAAATCTATAAAGAAATAAGCTCAGCTATTCGGCCTAAAACCAATCAAGCTGCGACCGCTGTTATCGGCGTCTCAGCCAACATCAATGCGTGTTCTACTTGTGAGGATTCATCACCTACTTTACTTTGCCAGGCGCGGACAAAATACTGCTTTTCTTTTTCGGTCGGTGCAACATGCCAGATCACCATCAGCGTACCTTTGTGATCATGGACTTTGGCTAACTTGGTAATGCAAGTGGTGTTGCCATCGACATCCGCTAGACCAATTGCGTAGCCATATACTCGGTATAAACGCTCCAGCCTGTCCGGCTCTGTCTCGCTGTGGGTTGCAGAAATTTTTGGATGGTCGAGGTACATCTTGCACACTCCGTCGAATGGTTTAGCTGAGAGAATTCTGATGTTTTTCTTAACGATGCTTGCTGCATCGCACAGTGGATACGCATCAGTGCTGCGCTTATTCTATCCGATAGACCGACATTAATTGAGGGCTGTTGCAAATTTAATCTAAGTTAATCTAAGGTATTTGCATTTTATGGCGCTTATTAAGAACGCCGTAATTGCTTAAGGCGATTCAACCGGACTTAACGCATGCGACTGCGTTTCTCCCATTTACATTCTTGTGTATTCAATATCTTATTTTGCGTATCGACGGTCTCCAGATACACATCAAATCCCCACAAGCGCGCTACGTGTTTGAGCATTTCATCGGTTTGCTTGTTTAATGGACGCCGTTGATATTCGGTATGCCTCAGCGTCAGCGCCCTGTCGCCTTGCAAATCAACGGACCAGACCTGGATATTAGGTTCGCGATTACCCAGATTATATTGTCCTGCCAATTGCTGGCGTAGGTATTGGTAACCGTTTTCATCATGGATGGCAGAGATATTTAATTTATCCTGGCTATCATCATCCAATACCGCAAAGAAGTGAAAGTCACGTATCAATTTAGGTGATAAAAATTGGGCGATGAAACTTTCATCCTTAAAATTACGCATCGCAAAATCCAACGTCTTTTGCCAATCGCTGCCAGCAATATCTGGGAACCAATGTTTATCTTCCTCAGTTGGATTTTCACAAATACGCCGGATATCACGCATCATCGCAAAACCGAGCGCGTAGGGATTAATTCCACTGAAGTGACGACTGGTCACAGGCGGCTGATAAACGACGTTTGTATGACTTTGTAAAAACTCAATCATAAAGCCATCACCAACGATACCCTCGTCATATAGCTGATGCAAAATCGTGTAGTGCCAAAAGGTTGCCCATCCCTCGTTCATTACCTGGGTTTGGCGTTGGGGGTAAAAATACTGAGAAATCTTACGCGTAATACGCACTAATTCACGCTGCCACGGCTCTAGCAACGGTGAATATTTTTCAATAAAGTAAAGTAGATTTTCTTGCGGTTCGTGAGGAAAGCGTAGCACTTCCTCACTCGCTACTGTCTCATCGCGGCGTGGCAAAGTGCGCCATAAGTCGTTAACTTGCGATTGCAAATATCGCTCGCGTTCTTCTTGTTTTTCTCGCTCTTCTGCCAGAGATAATTTAGCGGGACGTTTATAGCGATCAACCCCGTAATTTTGTAAAGCATGGCAAGAATCTAGCAATAACTCCACCGCTTCTACACCATAACGCTGCTCACAATCACTAACATAATTTCGGGCGAATACCATGTAGTCAATGATCGCATCGGCATCCGTCCAGGTCCGGAATAAATAATTCCCTTTAAAAAAAGAATTATGTCCATACGCAGCATGGGCAATTACCAAAGCCTGCATGGTCAAACTATTTTCTTCCATTAAGTAGGAGATGCAAGGATCAGAATTAATCACGATCTCATACGCTAAGCCCATCTGGCCACGTTTGTAATTTCTCTCAGTCGATACAAAATGCTTACCGAAAGACCAGTGATGGTAAGAGACCGGCATACCAACGGATGCATAAGCATCCATCATTTGCTCTGCGGTGATGATTTCTAGTTGATTAGGATAAGTATCGAGATGAAAATATTGCGCAACGCGACGGATCTCATCATGTACTTGTTCGATTAACTCAAACGTCCATTCGGACTGTTCCGGCAAACGTTGAGGATTTTTAGGACGCGCTCCGTCAGTCGGTATAGCGGCGCCGTTTAGATTGGCAAGCTTGGTACTGTTGGCATTGATATTACTGGTTTCATCCACTTCACCAGTGCTTTCTGTCTTACTAATTGCAGTATGGTTTTTGTCGCTGTCCATGGACGACCTCATTTGCTTTGTTTCTTGAACAACTCTCTGAACACTGGGTAAATATCTGCAGGTGTCCGAATTTTTTGCATCGCAAAGTGCGCATGATGATCTGTTACCTGGGCATATTCTTCCCATAAATTTTGGGGATCGCCTTCGGTGATTTCTACGTATGCATAGTATTGCACCAGCGGCATAATTGTATTGATCAATAACTGGCGGCATGCGATAGAATCGTTATCCCAATTATCGCCATCAGAGGCTTGCGCTACATAGGCGTTCCAATCACCACTGGGATAACGTTCTTTGATGATCTTGGTCAGCAAATGCAAAGCAGAAGATACGATGGTACCGCCTGATTCGCGAGAATGAAAAAACTCATTCTCATCCACTTCTAATGCCGCTGTGTGATGACGGATAAACACCACGTCAATCTTTTCATACGCTCTGGTCAAAAACAGATACAGCAAAATAAAGAAACGTTTAGCGATTTCTTTCTTTTGTTCGTCCATAGACCCCGATACATCTAACAAACAAAACATAACTGCTTGCGTAGAGGGTTTCGGTACTTTGATGCGATTGCTGTAGCGCAGATCAAACGGATCAATAAATGGGATTGCCAGCAAACGCGTACGCAGATGATGTATCTCTTGTTTTAGCAAGACGATACGCTCATCCGCCATGTCAGAGACAGTACGTAACAAATCCGCCATTTCGGCTTCTGCTTGTTTTAATCGTCGCGCAGATCTGCCGCCGACCGCAATACGCCTCCCTAAAGCGCCGCGTAAAGAACGGAGTACATGCAAGCTGGAAGTAGTGCCCGAGGTTTTGTAACCAGCGCGCTGGCTTTTGAAATCAGTAGTAGATGCCAGCTGAGTTTTAACCAGATTTGGCAGCTCCAGATCTTCAAAAAAGTAATTCATGAATTCTTCACGGCTAAGCTGAAAAACAAAATCATCCTCGCTTAACTCGTCGCTATTACCTGCTTGCCCTTTGCCTGATCCGGCACCGCCTTTGGGCCGGGCAACCTGATCACCTTTCAGATATTCTTGGTTACCAGGTTGCACTGTCTCCCACACACCACCTCGGTCATGACCAAAGGTAGGTTCACTTACATCCTTAACTGGAATGCGAATATTTTCGCCATTTTCAAAATCAGTAATTGAACGCCCTTTGATCGCGCGTGCGACCGCCTCTTTAATCTGCCCTTTATAACGCCGCAAAAACCGCTCACGATTTGGGGCAGATTTATTTTTTCCCTGAACTCGTCTATCGATCAGATGAACCAAAGCGGTCTCCTGTAAAGATACTGTTTTAAAACCTCACCTAGATTGAGTCAACCCAATCATCGCGGCTTTAAGCTTAAGAAGACTTTCTCACTCGCAAATACCATTCGCATAACAAGCGTACCTGTTTTGCCGTGTAGCCTTTGGCAACCATGCGCGACACAAACTCCTGATGCTTATTAGCGTCGTCGGCGCTCGCCTTGGCATTGAATGAAATGACTGGCAATAACTCTTCGGTATTAGAGAACATTTTTTTCTCTATGACCGTGCGTAATTTTTCGTAACTTGTCCAGGTAGGATTTTTACCGGCATTCTGTGCTCTGGCACGCAACACAAAATTGACGATCTCATTTCTAAAGTCTTTGGGATTGGAAATGCCAGCTGGCTTTTCAATTTTTTCCAATTCATTATTCAGTGCATCACGATCAAAACTTTCGCCGGTATCAGGGTCGCGGAACTCTTGATCTTGTATCCAAAAATCGGCAAAGGTCACATAACGATCAAAAATATTCTGTCCGTATTCGGAATAACTTTCTAAATAAGCAGTTTGAATTTCTTTACCAATAAACTCTGCATAACGTTGTGCTAAATATTCTTTAATGTAGGAAAAATATTTTTGCTCCGTTTCTGGGGCAAATTGTTCACGCTCAATTTGCTGCTCCAGTACGTACAAGAGATGAACGGGATTTGCAGCTACTTCTGTATTATCAAAATTAAATACTTTCGATAAAATCTTGAAAGCGAAACGGGTAGAAAGCCCATTCATTCCCTCATCAACGCCGGCATAATCCGCGTATTCTTGGCGCGATTTTGCTTTGGGGTCAGTGTCTTTTAAGTTCTCACCGTCATAGACTTGCATCTTGCTAAAGATGCTGGAATTTTCCGGCTCTTTTAGTCGTGATAACACCGCAAACTGCGCCATCATTTTTAGTGTGCCCGGAGCACAAGGTGCTTCGGACAATGAAGATGTACGTACCAGCTTGTCGTAAATTTTTACCTCATCGCTGACACGCAGGCAGTACGGTACTTTGACAATATAAATACGATCTAAAAAAGCCTCATTATTTTTATTGTTCTTAAAAGTTTTCCATTCAGATTCGTTTGAGTGCGCCAAAATAATGCCTTCAAACGGAATCGCGCCAAAGCCTTCTGTACCTTTAAAATTACCTTCTTGCGTTGCCGTCAGCAGCGGATGCAGCACCTTGATTGGCGCTTTAAACATCTCTACAAATTCCATCAAGCCTTGGTTGGCAAGACACAAGCCACCCGAGTAACTGTAGGCATCGGGATCATCTTGTGCATAATCTTCTAATTTGCGGATATCTACTTTGCCGACCAGAGAAGAAATATCCTGGTTATTTTCATCGCCAGGTTCGGTCTTAGAAATCGCTACTTGTTTCAATACAGATGGGTAACGCCTGACCACACGGAATTGATTAATATCACCATTAAATTCATGCAAACGCTTAACCGCCCAAGGACTAGGGATATTGCGTAAATAGCGTCTTGGAATACCAAAATCTTCCTCTAAAATCGTTCCGTCCTCCGCCTCATCAAACAAGCCTAAAGGCGATTCGTTGATGGGCGAATCCTTAATGCAATAAAATGGAATCTTCTCCATCAAATACTTCAGCTTTTCGGCTATCGAAGATTTACCGCCACCAACGGGACCTAACAAATATAGAATTTGTTTGCGCTCTTCTAAGCCTTGTGCAGCATGACGGAAATAGGATACGACCTGTTCTATCACCTCTTCCATTCCATAAAATTCACGGAAGGCGGGATAAATTTTGATGACTTTGTTGGAAAAGATGCGCGAACGTCGGGAATCATGACGCGTATCAACCATTTCTGGCTCACCGATCGCGGCTAGCATGCGTTCGGGGGCGGTGGCGTAGGCCAATGGATTTTTCTTACATAATTCTAAGAACTCTGGCAAAGAATATTCTTCTTCACGAGTCCTCTCATACCGTGCTGTGTAGTTGTCAAAGATTTTCATACTGATCTCCTTTGATAGCGATAGACCGATAAGCTGATAGACAAAGCAAGCTGACTAGAGTTCTGACACTTTGCTTTTATGCACCCTACAACTTTAGTGTAGGTGAATTTACAAAAAAAGTTGGCGAAATTCGTGAAATTTTGTGTCTCAAACGAAACATTAAATATTTATCCGTAAAAATCAAAAGCATATTCCCTGATAATTTTTTTTCTACGTATGCAAGCTAATTCAAATTTAAATGTAATTATGCAGAAACTAAACACCAACTTTGTGGCGGCGACACCAAAGCATCGTGCGAGCATTTCTCCATTTGTAACATTTAGCTTTTCATGTCAGCAAGAATTTGCTTAAATAGGAACGCTATTTTTATCAACAGGAAAAACATGAAACGTTTGCTCGGCTCTTTCAGATCACTCAGATTACTTACACTCAGCGTAATAGCGCTATCTAGCTTGGCTTCCGGTCTGTTAACTGGCTGTGCATCGGTACAAATGGCCAGCCAAGAGCAGGATGTACGAGCTAAAACCTTTAATACGAATCCAAGCCAAGCCAATATCTACATTTATCGCAATGAACTCTTTGGTGCCATCAGCAAAATGCCGGTAGAACTTGACGGAAAGGAAATCGGCCAGACTACGTCAAAAAGTTACATGTTAGTCAGCGTTAATCCTGGTCAACACAAGTTGGTATCAAAAGCAGAAAACGGATCCGTTTTAAGTATTATGACTGAAGCTGGAAAAAATTATTTTGTTTGGCAAGAAGTCAAATTAGGGTTTATATCGGCGGGCAGCAAATTGCAATTGGTCGATGCAACAACGGGTCAAGCTGGGGTCAATGGTTCTGAATTAATCACTACACCCGGTGCCTACAGCACAAAGTTCGCGTCATCCAGCAACGGGACCTCTAGTCAAATAATGGATGGTAATGGAACTGCGTCGCTGCAAAAAGTAGAATTCCGTCCTGGAAGTTCATCGGTAACGGTAGAAAAACTAGCGAAACAAAACAACTGCAACGGAGGACAAGGAGCGGGCTTGCTGACGCCACCTGGCCCAATAGAAATTTATCGTATGAGCTGTGAAGGCGGCGGCACGTTTATGGCACGTTGTGAATTGCGCCAATGTCAGATGATGAAATAAAACTCACATTAAAATGCATTAGCTGTGTGAAGTAAAAGTAAAAAAGCGCTTGTGATTGTTTAATACAAATAATCTCAAGCGCTTTTTTTTGCCCATTTTTTTAACGCCTGGCATATTCGATTGAATACAAATCGCTAAAAATCCATCATTTTTGTTAGAAGAAAATCGTCAGAGATATTTGCAAATGAAGTCTCCGGCAAAGTACAAAAGCAATTGACTATTTACCTCATTCCAAGCCTAAAAATCTTTCTCAAACTCTAAATCACTCCAAGCTGATTTAGTCATATCAATAGTTGATGACAACTCATTGCGCTATCGGCATCAAAGCATATCAATAACTACCAATGCTTGTTACGAAAATATTCTTTCGTAAATCACCCTAAACATTTTGAAACATTTGGAAACATTTTTGTTGAGCCATATCGGGCGAAAGTCACTGATTCAGGTCTTTCATCTTGGCGAAGTTGAGTATGATGTTTGCTTTCATAACGACTAAAAAAATACAAATAAACCGGAAGGAAATAGCTTAATATACGTAGTACAACTGACATTAAAACAGTGGCTAATAATGGCGTTAAAACAGTGGCTAATAATGGCGTTAAAACATACGTCAAATTAGCTCCAAAAAAATTTTAAAAAGCAAAAAAATGCTTTTTTATCTCTGCCTTTTTGTATAGAGAAACCGTAATGATTTCGTCAAACTCATGGGAAGCCCGATCTGCTGTCATTTTAATAGGGCTTACGACGATCAGTCTGCTAGCACCAATCTCAGCACAAGCAAATTTAATCGATAGCACCACCTCTGCCTCCGTCCAGAATAGTAGCAACTCGTCAGTACATGATGCGCAAGATATCGTATCGTTGGTGCCCCAATTGACTTTACAGCAAGCGCTGGGATATGCATTGCAGCACAACCGCGATCTCAAGCTTGGCAACATTGCGATTGATACTGCCAGCGCGATGAAAACGATAGCGTCAGCACCGCCTAATCCCATGCTGACGCTGCAGACCGCTGGTATTAATCCCAAGCTGGGGATCGGTGCAGGCAAGCCTAAAGACAAAACGGTCGACAGTACGATCAGAGTAGATCAATTAATA
>NZ_JBEONQ010000045.1:0-35306 GCF_040544445.1 Undibacterium sp. GrIS 1.8
GAAGGCCGAAAGGTGCGCTGGATACTGGATGCTGACATACAAGCGTTCTTTGACACCATCGACCACAAGTGGATGATGACGTTTCTGGCACACCGGATTGCAGATCAGAGAATATTAAGGCTGATCTACAAATGGCTCAAGGCGGGCGTGATCGAAGATGGGCGGAGAACTGCATCCGAAATAGGTACACCGCAAGGATCAGTGATTTCACCATTTCTCTCGAATATTTACCTTCACTATGTGCAGGATTTATGGGCACATCAGTGGCGGCAAAGACATGCCACAGGTCAGATCACTATAGTCCGATATGCCGATGATAGTGTGGTGGGGTTCGAGCAAAAACACGATGCCGAGCGGTACCTGGCAGCATTGCAGGAACGCATGGCAAAGTTCGGATTAGTGCTCCACCCGGATAAAACACGACTTATCGAATTCGGGCGATACGCAGAGAGAAATCGCATGGCACGTGGTGAAAGAAAGCCGGAGACTTTCGACTTTCTAGGATTCACTCACTGCTGTGGAAAGACCCGCAATGGTTGGTTTAGTATCCTGCGTTTGACAGTGAAGAAGCGAATGCGTGCAACGCTTAAAGCAATCCGGGCGAAGTTAAGACGTAAAATGCATGAAGATATTCCTACCGTTGGAAAATGGTTGAGATCGGTAGTGCAAGGTTACTTCAACTACTTCGCGGTTCCCGGAAACGGAAATCGTATGTTCAGCTTTCGCGGAGAAATAGCGCGTACCTGGCGGCGCATGCTGAAGAGGCGTAGCCAGCGAAGTTGCCTGACATGGGAGCGATTTAGTCGGTTGATAAGTCGTTATATTCCACCTTGCCGTACTATTCATCCCTATCCAAATGAACGGTTTCGCGTCAATACCTAAGGCAGGAGCCCAGTGCGTCAATTGCGCACGCTGGGATTGTGCGGGGGGTGGAAGGTAACTTCCATCCCTACCGTAACAGCGAAAAGCACCCTATTTGCTGACTTTAGCCGGCGTTTTCTTTTCAGATTTGGCTGCTTTCTTGAAGTCTTCGACGCTGGGCGCGTCCTTACTTCCTGGCTTGTTCATATGCTCTCCACTGCCATTTGTAATGCGCTCTTGCTTTGCTTGAATATTGGCGTAAAGGCCGGATTTTTTAACGGTCATGAGATGCTCCTGGCTTGAATCACGGGTGGCTGCGATCACAACCTGGATCCCGTCATACATTTAATGCCGCAAACCACATGCGCGTCTGTGCGCCACCACACTCACAGCCCACGCCGAACCAATCGCACAAACCACAGCGCGGCGGTGCCTCTTGCGGTGGGGCTAATGTTGCGGTAACTTGGCAAGCATGAAGCCCGACTCTTCCTTGCAATCTACCGACATGCCCGGGGGCTTGCTTCATACCAGCGACCAAATGCCTGGTTTTACCCGCACAAAGCGCGGTAACAGTTTTGTATACTGGCAGGCCAATGGCCAACAGCTACGCGACGTCAAACATATTGCACGAATCCAGAAACTGGCGATTCCGCCGGCCTACACCGCGGTCTGGATTTGCCCACAGCCGCAAGGCCATATTCAGGCCACGGGGCGTGATGCGCGAGGCCGCAAACAGTATCGCTACCACACCGACTGGCGACTGGCCAGAAGTGAAACCAAGTTTGACCGCCTGCCCGAATTCGGTACGGTGTTGCCAAGCATTCGGGCCAAAGTCAAACGCGACCTCGCAGCTCATACAGGCGCCGACGTTCAGCGCGGTACCGTTTTAGCCGCGATAACGCGCTTGCTCGACACAACCTTAGTGCAGGTGGGCAACGACGAATACGCCCGCAGCAACGGCTCTTTTGGCTTGACCACGCTGCGCAAACGCCATGTCGATATTCAAGGCAGCCAGTTGCGACTGCGCTTTCGCGGCAAGAGCGGCGTCCAGCACGACGTAACGCTTGCAGACCCGCGTATCGCACGCATCGCACGCCGTTGCCAGGCTTTGCCCGGGCAGGAGTTGTTCCACTATGTAGACGATAAAGGAGAGGTGCAAAACGTCGGCTCAACGGATGTCAACGCTTACCTGGAGGCGGCTTACAAAAGAAAATTTACCGCCAAAGACTTCCGCACCTGGCATGGCAGCGTTCTGGCTTTGGAGCTGTGGCGCAAGCTTTCAGACGCGGAGCAGCTACAGCCGAACGCTGCCCAGGCAAACCGGCTACTGGCTGAAGTGGCTCACCTGCTCGGAAACACGCTAGCGGTATGTCGAAAATCGTATGTGCATCCGCGAGTGTTAGCGTTACTTTCGGGCGAACCTGAAAGTCGTCAAACTTCAGCAGCCGCAACCAAGCGCAAGGCAGGGCTGACTGCGGGTGAACAAGATTTTTTAGCGTTGCTGGCGGGCAGCAATTAATTTGTACAAAGTCTCTGAGGTACTTTTCTACAACTCGATGCAGCGGTGCGAAACATGGATTCGTTCAGGGCGCACGCACGGAAGGTGACAACTGGATCACCGCTGGTTGCACGGCAATCCCTTCGAGCCCTAAGCCAAGTTGGTGGGCACCGGTTCTTCAGCCAGTGACGCCATATCGATGACATAGCGGAAGCGAACTTCACCTTGCTCGATGCGTGAGTAGGCCTCGTTCAGGTCCTGGATGCGCAGCATCTCGATGTCTGGACCGATGCCATGCCGGGCGCAGAAATCAATCACTTCTTGGGTCTCGGCAATGCTTCCGATCAGCGACCCTGAAACGCTTCGACGGTGAAAGGCGACTTGCTGATTGTTGACAGGCTCCATTACTTCCAGCGCACCTACCACCACCAGCGTGCAGTCGCGCTTTAGCAATGGCAGGTAGGGATTCAGGTCGTGGCGCTGCGGCACCGTGGACAACATAAAGTCGAAGCTCGACGCGTGGGCGTCCAAGGCCTTTGCATCACTCTCCAGTACGGCGTCGGCGCCAAGCTTGCGCGCCTCCGCAAGCTTGGCGTCGGTGCTGGTAAACATGACGACCTGCGCGCCCATGGCCAGTGCCAGCTTGACGGCCATGTCGCCCAGCCCGCCGAAGCCGATGATGCCGACTTTCTGGCCCGCTTGAACCTTCCAGTGCTTCATGGGTGAGTAGGTGGTGACGCCAGCGCACAGAATGGGCGCGGCGACCTCGGGCTTCAGCGCCGCAGGAATCCTGATCAGGAAGTCGTCCCTCACTACCAACACGTCGGAGTAGCCGCCGTAGGTGTTGTCGCGTCCGTAGGCGTTGAGCCCTCCAGGCGCCAGTTTGGCGGGCACCATGGGCCCGTTGTAGGTGGCCAGCCAACTGTTCGGACCTTCGCAGTAGTTCTGCAGTCCCAGCTTGCACGGCTTGCAATGACGGCAGCTGTCGATCATGCAACCCACGCCGACGATGTCGCCCACGGCGTGCGTCGTCACGCTAGCGCCGATCTTTGTCACGCGGCCAACCACTTCGTGACCCGGCACGCATGGGTATATGGTGTTCGACCACTCGTTCTTTGCCTGGTGGATGTCGGAGTGGCAGACGCCGCAGAACAGCACCTGAATCTGCACGTCGCGCTCGCGCGGCTCTTCCCGTTCAAAGGCGAAGGCGCGCAGGGGGCTGTGCGGGTTATGGGCGGCATAGCCACGGGCGGAGATCATGGGGAATCCTTTCAATAAATGCGTTGTGCTCAACTTGTTCCATATAGGCCGGGGGCCCGCTTCCGTGAGCTGAACGGGCCAGGCTGCAAACGGCGCGATAACACTGCGACATCACGGCTTGGGTCGACTGCTGCACGATCTCCTCTGTTGCCAATCAGGTGCGTAACGTGAGCCATGCCTGAGGTCGTGAGTCGTGAGGGTCATAACGAATTATGCTGGGGGTGCATTCGCTGGTCTGTTCGGTGGCGCACACACCAGTGAGGATGATACTTTCTTCGGTGCCCGCCAGACTCTCACCTCGATGCAGCTTTTTACAGAGGAAACCGCAGCGGGCCTCGCAAAGAGACGATTCCCAACAAGTATCGCCAGGCTTGAAACGAGTGACCTTCGAGACCATCGCCTCGACGTTCTCGGCGAAGTCTGTTCCCACCGCGCACGACCACCCCCATCCGGCTGCGGAGCTGCTAGCCCGAAGATGCGTGGGTGTCGCATTTCTGGGCCGTCAAAGCGGTCGTACTAAGGTGCTGCGCACCACACTTACGGTCCAAACCAAAAAGCTGCACGCCGCCGAACTGGCCAAGGCCACTAAGGGGAGCTGCTGTACGGGGATCAATAGGTGCATCGCAAGCGCCTCCAGAGGGGGCATGCAACGGCACGGCCCATGGCGCGATACTGGGTGAATGCGCCGCAGCGCTCGGTTCGTTGGCGCACAGACGCTTCGTATTTGCAGCAGTAAATTTGGCACTTGCCGCAAGTTATGCAAAGATCCCGTCGTGCAGGGTACCGCGCAACTGGGGCGCGGTACCCACCCAACTGAAGGAAGACTTTATGAATACCCTGATCGATATCGTCATTCCCGATGGCAATTTCAAAACGCTGGCCAAATCCCTCACAGCAGTCGGCCTCATTGACGCTTTCAAAGGTGCCGGTCGATTCACAGTTTTTGCCCCCACCGATAATGCGTTCGCCAAACTGCCGCCAGGCACCGTCGACGCCCTGCTAAAAGACAAGGCCAAGTTGAAGTCTGTGCTGACCTACCACGTGGTTTCGGGCAAGGTCATGTCGACCGACCTAAAGGCAGGCAACGTGAAGACAGTGCAAGGCAGCGAAGTGATGGCCAGCACCATGGATGGCGCGATGGTGAACGGCGCCAAGGTGGCCGCCGCCCACCGCGCTTTCACATGGACACAACAACGAGGTTAACCCATGAAAATCGCAAGCCAAAGCATTGTCGAACTCACTCACTGCGCCAAGCTGATAGACAACATCCAGATCGCTATACTGACCACCTTGGACGATGACGGCGCCGTGAGGGCTCTTTCAGGGGTCGATACTCGGTTTCACGTCGTTGAAATGCCTATCCGTCCAGACCTGATTTGCCCGGTCTGGCTTTCCTCCTTCCAATCACCCAATCACCCAATCACCCAATCACTGAAGAAAGAGTCACTATGAAAAAGCCTAATGAAAAACAAATTGCTGAAGGTCATCAACATCAGGTGGCAGCGTTGCGAACACCGACTGATTTGAAAGCTGCTGCAACCAAAGACATCGCTGCAGTAATGAACGGCATTCTGGCCGATATCTTTGCGCTGTATCTCAAAACCAAAAACTTTCACTGGCACATGTCAGGTCCGCACTTTCGCGACTACCACGTCATGCTCGATGAACAAGCTACGCAAATCTATGAAATGACCGATCCGATCGCCGAACGCATTCGCAAGGTTGGCGGTAACACTCTGCGCTCCATTGGACACATTGCAAGAACCCAACGAATTTTGGACAATGATGCAGAGTACGTTGAACCATCTGACATGTTGGGCGAACTGTGTGATGACAATAAAACACTGGTCTCACGGTTCCGGGAAGCGCATGGCGTGTGCGAGGAGCACGATGACATTGCCACCACAAGCCTGATAGAGGTGTACATGGACGAGACAGAACGCCGTACTTGGTTTCTGTTTGAGGCCAGTCGTCCGCAAGACACGTCTGGGCATTAAATTTTCATGAATCTGCAAGTGGGAGAAATTTGATGTCCCTGCAAGTCGATGAGTGCTGGATGCGGGAAGCGCTCAAAGTTGCCACATCGCGTGGCAGTGATCCTGCCTCGACACCCATCGGCTGCGTGATCGTATACGATGGCCGGATCATTGGCACTGCGCACAACGAATGCCAGACCCTGCATGATGCGACCGCTCACGCAGAGATGGTGGCCTTTCGGCGAGCTGGACTGGAACTGGCCGCTGCCGACAATCTGGGAGGTCAATTGCATGGCGCAACGCTTTATTCGACCCTTCAGCCATGCGGCATGTGCACGATGGCATCAATCTGGTCAAAGGTCAACCGCATCGTTTTTGGGGCCGGTCGCGATGACGTCCACGAAAGCTATTTTGAGGTGCGCCATGTCAATACCCTCGACTTCATTGCCAAAGCCTACCGCAATGACTTGACGTTCACTGGCGGGGTACTTCGCGACGAATGCGCTCGGCTTTACTATCCTGCAGATACAGATCCACCCTCAGATGACCGGGGAAATTTGTAAACAAAAAAACCGGAAAAGCCACACCCCCAAGCCTTATGTCCGTCAAGCCTTTCGCAAATATCCGGAATGCGGCGTGTTTGCGCACTTCTTTTCCCTGGCGTGGTGTAACGACTGCGGGTGCGACTACTTCGTGGCCTATTCCTGCAAAGGCCGGGGTGTCTACCTCTCATGCAATATCCGGCGCATGGTGGAGACGGCCGCGCACCTGAAGGATCATGTTTCCCCTCGGCTTCCTGTGCGTCAGTGGGTGCTCTCGGTCTCGAAGCGGCTGCGCGACTTCATGCAGCGCGACGGGGCGGTGCCCAATATGGTGCTGCGCATCTTCCTAAGGATGATTGCGCAAGCACTGCAAAGCCATAGCCAAGGTGCGGCCTAGGTGGACAAAGCGGCGCTGCACATTGGCGCAGTCGCTTTCATCCACCGCTTTGGCTCCAGCCTGAACGGGCATGTACACTTCTATGTATACGCGGTCGATGGGGTGTTTGAGGAAGTGCCGGTGGAGGTGGCAGTGGAGGGTGAGTCCGATGCCCAATCCTCACACCGGGCATCGTTTTTCACCTGGCCAGTGCTATCGATGAGACCGCAGTGTCCCAGGTTCAGGCCGATTTGCGCCGACGCATGCGGCGTGCCTTCGCCGGCCGAGGCCTGCTGGAGAGTTGTGATGCAAAAGACATGCTGGCCTACCCGCACAGTGGCTTCTCGGTGGACATCGGTGTGTGCATCGAAGCACACGACCGGGCAGCGCTGGAGCGGCTGCTGCGCTACTGCGCCTGCCCACCCTTTGCTTGTGAACGCCTGCGCAAAGCAGGTGTCGCCTTGGTGTACCGCTGTGCCAAGTAGCGCAGCGAGCCTGGCTCGGACAAACGTGGCGCCAAGGTCGACGAGATCACGCTCACGTCAATGGAGCTGATAGCCCGTATTGCCGCCCTAGCGCCCCTGCCGCGCACGCCCGAACCTGCGCCACCCAAGCGCACACCGGCGCACTACCTGTGGGCGGTGTTGGTAGCCCGCATCTACGAAGTGCTCCCGCTGCTGTGCCTGATGTGCGGTGGGCAGGTGCGCCTGATCGCATTCATTACCGAGGGCACGCAGATCAAGAAGATCCTTGATCACATCGGGGGTGGACCCAGAACTTCCACATATATCCCTGGCGCGCGGGCCACCGTTGTGGGATGACTGTGGTGATGCGCAGATGGATGACGGGGCGCAACTCGAGCCAGCAGATTGGGATCTGGCGGCACACCTCGCTCCCGACTTTGAGATAGATCAGCGGATCAACTGGTGACCGGGCAAAACGGTGACTCAGACGCGCTGGCGGGTAGCGTTGCGTCCGCCATACCCGACGCAACGCTAATCTCTCTTGTGAAAAACGCATTTTGGCGGTGGATCGGCCAGGCACGGCCTCGCTGAGGGCGCGACGCGGATTTCTACCTGGGTTGAGGGCTCTTCCAAGGGGTAATACCTGGCCTCACGTGGTTGAAATGCCTATCCGTTGGGCATCAGCATCGCCGCGCCCACGCCTTGCAGCACGCGCGCGGCAATCAACCATGGGAGCCCGGGCTCCGCGGCGCATAAGCCCACGCCCATCAGCAACAAGTGCCGATGGCCGAAACGATCGCCGGCCTCACCGCCGAGCAACAGCAGCGCGCTCAAAGGCAGCAAATTGCCGCTGATCATCCACGATAGGCTGGCGCCGTCGGCCGCCAAAGACTGCGCAATCGCCGGCAATCCGACGATGACGATCGAGCCGTCGACGAAAGCGAGGCTGGACGCGAGCATGGTGGTGGCCAGCACGCCGCGCGGGTGCGACGCTGGAGCCGCAGGGGCTGTGATCGTGGCAGCGGCGAGCGCCTACCCACGGTTGCATGAAGCGAGCGCGGCTTCGCTCATCTATAGGCCTAGGTTTCCGGCAGCGCTCAGAATCAGGACGACCGGGCGGGCATCCGAGCCGGTCATCGCAGCGACTTCATTGGTAGCCGAGCTCCATCACATAGTTGCGCAGCAGCGCCTCTTCGTGGTTGCCGGCCGCCAGCATCGCCCGCAGCCCGTTGTGGGCGTTGAGGACACCCAGCGGGTGCCTGTCAGCGTCGAGAAGCAGCACATGGATGAGGCCGCGCGCGTGCATCATGGCCAGCACGTCGGAGAGCAGATCTTCATTCGTGCAGGCGGTGAAATTGGTCGTCATCACGGTAGCGGGCTTAATCGGGGGTTGTACATTCATGGCGACAGGGTCGCTTCGAGCTGCGCCTTGTTCATCGTGGAGCGCCCGTTCAGCCCGCGCTGGCGGGCCTCGTTGCGAAGTTGCAGCAAGGTTCGGCCGCCTGGCCCCTTGTGCGAGCGCAGCCCCCCACGTCGGCTGGACGACATGTCGTTGATCGATGAGGTATTGGCCTCCACGGACTCGCCGCCTTGTGCCTGCTCCTTGTTGACGACGCGCGCGGCAATCTCCTCGGCCAGTGGCTGAGGCTTGCTCTGGCCGAGCAGGCTCTCTTTGATGTGCACGTATAGCCGTTCGCGCTTGGCGCTCCAGACTTTCTGCGGCGTAACGGATCCTTCGCGGCCACAGGTGGATGCAGTGAAACGCAGTGCGCTGTGAGCGGTGTGCCGTGCTGCAAGGCGCTTGGACTTCAGTTTATCTTCAGCGCCGCGATGTTCCTGAATCCGTTGCGTTTACATGTGGTCAATCATCTCGGCGTTGAAGCGGTTCATATCTAGTCCGAGGAACCGCGCATAACCCACCAGTGCCGCTGGCGTGAGGTGATGGGTTTGCGCAAAAAGCAGGTGGTGCATGGGCCAGAACTGGCCCTGTGCCGCCGCCAGCTCTACGTTCGGATGGATCATCTCCACCAACGGTAAGTGCCGGAATATGAAACGTAGCCGATCGCGGTGGGTGTCGACAAGGTGCTGCATCAGCGGCTCGGCCTGGATGCAGGCAGAGCACTCGTAGTCGCCCTACTCCAGCAGTGTGAGCTTTGCATGCGCTTCGCCCAGCACATGGTCGGCCGCCGCCAGCGCGGCCTCGGGCATCTTGACGCTCGCGGCGCCGCTCATGCAGCCACCTCTTCAAGCGTTGCCTGCAAGCTGACCTCAGTCACGGACGCCAGGGCCTTGGACAGCGGACATTCGCGCTTGGCGGCCAGGGCGATCTCCTGGAACCTGGCTTCTTCAATCCCTGGCACGGCGGCCTTCAGCGTGAGTGCGATCCGGTCGATCACGAAGCCCTCACCCTCCTTTTTCAGGCGCACGCGAGCCTGCGTGTCGACCTTTTCGGTGGCAAAACCGGCCTTGTCACAGGCGAATGAAAATGCCATAGTGAAGCACGCTGCATGGGCGGCAGCCAATATTTCCTCCGGGTTCGTGCCCCGGCGGTCGTCCTCGAAACGGCTGGCAAAGCCATACGGGTAGCGTTCGAGGGCGCCGCTCTCGGTGCTGATCTGACCTTTGCCCTCTTTTCCCTGGCCTTCCCAATGAACGCTGGCGGTCTTCTCGGTCATGGTGGTACCTTTCAAAAAATTGCAGTGAGCTGAAGCGGACCTGTTGAATAGTTGCAGCGGCCCGGCCCGTATGTGGCTGCGTGCAAGACGAGTGTTCAGAGCTGATTGCATGATGGCTGTCCATGAAGACGGTGTCTGTTCGTCAACGCACAGAGCCGGTGGAATGACTGGAGTTCTTCGGCCGCAGGTGACGGGGCTTTCAGGCGGAGCCCTTTGGCTTGCCATCATCGCCTGGCCGCGTTGCTAAGATGGCCTTGTCGTTCTGCACATGCCCATCCACCAGTTTTATCACCCGGTCGCAACGGGCGGATAACCGTGGGTCGTGGGTGACGATCAAGAACGGAGGTGTCACTGCGGCTGATGTCGCGCATCAGCGTGAACACTTTGTTGGCGGACACGGTGTCCACGTTGCCCGTGGGTTCGTCCGTCAATAGCAGCGCGGGACGCATGAGCAGCGCACGGGTAAGCGCCAGGCGCTGCTGCTGACCGCCGGACAAATCATTGACCAAGTGATTGCGCCATTCTTTCGGGCTCACTTGGTCAATCAATCCTTCAGCCTGCACGCGCATTGCCGCATTGGGTCTGCCTTGCGCGGCCAGGAACGGCATTGCAATCAACCAGGTCAGCAGTGCCTGCAAACCGAACACCAACTACACGCTCTTCCATTTAAAGTTCGGCTCGTTGCGCTGGCGCATTTGTGCGTAGTGCTGCTCTTCGGGCTGCCCTCAACTGCGCCAGATAGTGGGCCTAAGGACTCGCTCTGTGGGCAAACGCACAGACCGGCCGTATTGGCAGCAGTAAATTTGTGCTTGCCGCAAATCCTGCAGACATCCCGTCGTGCAGGACGCCTCCAATCGAGGTGTGGCATCAAATCAACTTAACTGAAGGAAAAATCTTATGAATACCCTGATCGATGTTGCCATTGCCGACGGTCATTTCAAAACACTGGCCAAAGCCCTCACAGCAGCAGGACTCGTTGACACCCTCAAAGGTGCTGGTCCTTTCACCGTTTTTGCGCCAACTGACGATGCATTCGCCAAGCTGCCTGCGGGCACCCTTGACGGCCTACTCAAGGACATCCCGAAATTGACCGCGATCCTCAAGTATCACGTAGTGGCCGGCAAGGTTGCTGCAGCCGACGTCGTCAAGCTCGACGGAAAGACGGCCAAGACCCTCAACGGCGGCGACCTCAAGGTCAGCACAACGGGCGGTGTCAAGTTGAATGGCGAGGTCAATGTGACAAAGACCGACGTCGCGGCCTCCAACGGGCTGATCCACGTCATCGACGCGGTGCTGCTGCCGTCGGCTTGATGCTCGCTCACCCAGTAATCCAACCCCTTAAAAGAAAGTCAGGATCAAAAATGAATGCGAAAAAATTGCTCATAGCTGCGGCCTTCACCGGCGCAGCCTTTGCCGCACAGGCCAAGGACATCGTGGACACCGCCGTGGATGCCGGCAACTTCAAGACGCTGGTCGTGGCGCTCAAGGCAGCCGATCTGGTGTCCACGCTCAAGGGCAAGGGACCCTTCACGGTCTTTGCACCCACCGACGAGGCCTTTGCCAAGATCCCGAAAGCCGACCTCGATGCGCTGCTCAAAGACAAGACCAAGTTGAAGGCCGTGCTCACCTACCACGTGGTTCTGGGTAAGGTCATGTCCACGGATCTGAAGGCCGGCAACGTGAAAACCATGCAAGGCAGCAACGTGAAGGTCAGCACCAAGGGCGGCGCGATGGTGGATAACGCCAAAGTGGTGGCAGCCGATGTCGCCGCCGACAATGGGGTGATCCACGCCATCGACACAGTGTTGATGCCCAAGTAAGCGCAGTGCGATGGGCAGCCTGCAACGCGCGCCCCATCGCGCCTTCACAAGCACACTACAATGAGGTTCACCCATGAAAATTGCAACCCAGAGCAATGCCGAACTCACTCACGTCGCGAAGCTGATCGAAAACATCCCGATCGCCATGCTGGCCACCTTGGACGACAACGGCGCCTTGGCCAGCCGCCCGATGACCGCGCTGGAAATGGATGCCCAAGGCGCGCTGTGGTTCTTCACCGATGTGCAATCCTCGAAAGTCGATCATCTGCGCGCTGTCAATCTCAGTTTCACGGACAGGGATGAAGGTGCCTATGTTTCGCTATCGGGCCACGGCGTAATCGATACCGACCGTGCGCGCATCCAGAGCTTGTGGACCTTGTTGGCCAAGCCGTGGTTTCCCGACGGCCCGGACTCAAGCAACCTAGCGCTGCTGAAGTTCATTCCCGATAGGGCTGAATACTGGGATGGGTCCAGCAGCAAGATGGTGCGCGCGTTCGGGATGATCGCCTCCGTCATTGCGGGCAAGCCCGTGGCGCTGGGCGAGCATGGATCGCTTA
The DNA here is from genome assembly GCF_040544445.1 of Undibacterium sp. GrIS 1.8. Lineage (NCBI taxonomy): Bacteria > Pseudomonadati > Pseudomonadota > Betaproteobacteria > Burkholderiales > Oxalobacteraceae > Undibacterium > Undibacterium sp. GrIS 1.8. The sequence goes on from NZ_JBEONQ010000045.1 coordinate 12,030, forward strand.
CCGCCTTGTCGGCCTCCACACGGGCAGCAGCGCCACCGCCGCAATCATGAAAAGACAGCTTGCTGCTTACGCCGGCACCATGGTCGTGATGGTGGGGCTGGATTTGCTGTGGCTGGGCGTCGTCGCCAAGCCGATGTACCAGCAAGGTATCGGTCACTTAATGGCCGTCAAGCCCAACGTGCCGGTGGCCGTGCTGTTCTACGTATTGTTCGGGCTCGGGCTGGTGGTGTTTGCGGTGTTGCCCGCCGGCCCCGCCCCCGGTTGGGGCAAGACCGTGAGCATGGCGGCGTTGTTCGGCTTCTTTGCCTACGCCACCTATGACCTCACGAACCTGTCCACGCTCAAACAATGGCCCATTGGCTTGTCGCTGATAGACATGGCTTGGGGGGCGTGCGTTAGTGCGGCCGCAGCCGCCGGCGGCAAGGCGCTGATGGATTGGGCGGCGCCATTGTAATCGCCCATTAACGATCAAATGCGGTGCGTTTGGCAGCGTACAGGCGCTTCATCGCCTTGCTCGTATGGCCAATTTCTCAGCCATAACAAAAGGAATCGACATGCCCTATCAAAGCATCAACCCCAACGACGACAAGTTGCTCAAGATCTTTGAGCGCCTAACCCCAGCGCAGTTGGAGAATTCTCTTGCAGGCGCTCAGCACTGCTACTAGACCTAGAAGCACAGGAGTTACGCGGAACGCGCCGTTATTCTGAATAAAGCCGCTGCGCTGCTGCACGCGCATGTAGATGATTTCGCAAAACTCGAAACGCTGGAAATGGGCAAACGAATCAACGAGGCACGCGGTGAAGTTAAATTCAGCGGCGACATCTTGGCTTACTGCGCCCAGCACGCCGAGAGCTTTCTGGCGCCCCTCAAGTTGCACCCCAAACTGGGTGAAGCACACATGGAAAGCTCACCCTTGGGCGTGCTGTTCTGCGTCGAGCCGTGGAACTTCCCGTACAACCAACTGGCCCGCGTGGCTGGCGCGCAGTTGATGGCGGGCAACGTGCTTGTGGTCAAACATGCGGGTTGTGTGCCGCGATGTGCCATTGCGTTCGAAAAGTTGCTGCTAGACGCAGGCGCACCAATCGGCGCATACACCAATCTGCTGATCTCGCATGAGCAGTCCGAGCGTGTCATTGACGACCCGCGCATCAAGGGCGTGGCGTTGACCGGCGGTGTGGCTGCGGGGCGTTTGGTGGCAGCCCGCGCCGGACAGAACATGAAGAAGTCGGTCATGGAGCTCGGTGGCAGCGACGCTTTCATCGTGCTTGACGACGCTGACCTCGACAAGACGTTGCCCTGGGCCGTGTGGGGCCGCATGTACAACGCCGGCCAGACCTGCTGCGCGGCCAAACGCTTCATCGTCATGGAGTCAGTTGCCGACCGGTTTCTGGCGAAATTCAAGATCGCGATCGAGGCCTTGGAGCCAGGCGACCCGATGCTGGAGGCGACCACACTCGAACCCTTATCCACCGAGGCCGCGCTGGTGCAGTTGCTGACGCAGATGGATGCCGCCGTGAAAGGCGGCGCCAAGCTGTTGACGGGCGGCAAGCGCATAGATCGGCCTGGCTGGTTCATGCAGGCCACCATCCTCACCGACATCGCCCCAGGCAACCCCGCGTTCCGTGACGAGTTCTTCGGCCCGGTGGTGTCGTTCTTCCGCGTGAAGACCGAAGAAGAAGCGATAGCACTGGCCAACGATTCCGACTTCGGCCTGGCCGGATCGGTGTGGACGAAGGACGAAGCGCGCGGCCAGCGCGTGGCGAGCCAGATCGACACCGGAATGATGTTCGTCAACAACATCGACTGGGCCCATGCCGACCTGCCGTTTGGCGGCATCAAGAATTCGGGCTACGGGCGTGAACTGGGCAGCATGGGCATCCAGGAATTTGTTAACAAGAAGCTCGTTCGCAGCGGCGCCATCGCTGCGCCGGTCTGAGCGCGCTAACCAAGGAATTCTATGAATAAGCAAGCTACCCCATCTCAAACCAGTGAAGCGCCTGTCTGGTTCATCACCGGCTGGTCCACGAGCTTCGGCCTGGAACTCGCCAGGCAGGCCATCGAACGCGACTACCGCACGGTCGTGACTGCCCGCGACCTCGCCAAGCTGTAAGCGACCGGATCCTCGTGCTGAAGCGCGACGTGACGCAAGCGGATCAGATCGCCGCAGCCGTCAAAACGGCTGAAGCGCGCAGCATGTCGGCGCTGGGGCAGTACAACGCCACCAAGTTCGCGGTCTAGGGCCTGTCCGAGGCCTTGCGGCGCGAAGTGAAGTCGCTGGGCATTCAGGTGATGGTGGTCAACCCGAGCGGGTTCCGCACCGACTGGGTCGGGCGTTCGACCAACGAAATCAAGCACCCGATCGAGGACTAGCTGGCCACCGCCGGCAAGGTGCGGCTGGCAGTGCGGGCATCCTCGGGCAAACAGCCGGGCGACCCGGTGCGTGCCGTCAAGGCCATCGTCGAGGCCGTGGCTTCGGGCAAGCTGCCGCACCACCTGCTGCTGGGCAACGACGCCTTCGAGGGCGCGATGGCCAAAGTCGACGAACTGCGCCGGGACTTCATGGCGGGCGAGGGCGTCGACATGACGCGCAAGATGCATGCTGTCCAATTCGAGCAATTCGGCTAGCCGCTAGTGCTCAAGGAACTCGACATCCCCACAGTGCGGGCGAGATCTTGGTCAAGACCGAGGCCTGCGGCGTCTGCATACCGACCTGCACGCCGCCAGCGGCGATTGGCCACTGAAGCTGGCGCACAGTCAACATCGCTGGTATCGCATGCCTTGTTCGATGACCGTGAAGTGCAGGATTTTCTGGACGTGGATCATCTGGCGACCGCCCTCAACGCGGCGCGCCAATTACCTTGTCTAGTGATCCAGCCAGAGCGGGTAGAGTTGCGCGGCAATCGACATCTCAGCGCTTCTATGGCGCAAGCCTTTTTCGCTTGTCCGGTTGTTGTCGGGGCGGATGTTAGCCGCATCGTGTTTGCGACACCAGACTCGATCGCAACAGGCAAGACCAGGCGCAAAATGAACTGACATCGAGCGTGTAACGTCTGGCCTGCGAGCAGGAACTAGCGAGGATTGGCGCGCAGGGCAAACAAAGTCTGGTGCGCATGCTGGTCGCAATGCAGTGCGAGTGCCGCAGCGTGCAGGAAATGGCAACGGCCTTAAAGATCAGTGCGCGTTCATTGCACCGTCTGTTGGCGCGGGAAGGTGCATCGTATTTTTCAATCGCGGAAAACGTCAGGTTCGAGCGCGCCAAACGGTTGCTGCTCGCTGGACTTAGCACCCAGGAAGTGGCCGAACAATTGGCGTATTCCGACGAGCGCAGCTTCCGGCGTGCCTTTAAACGCTGGGCCTTATCGAGCCCCGCTTTATTTCGTCAATTACAAAAACCGGCCAGCTAGAACATCAGCAAAAAAAACTATGTTCATTCCGCGCTTGGATAGCTGCGATTGCGCAGTTCAATACGGCTGATGCAAGGGGCAATTGCTCGAAACTACAATAGGCGGATGTTGATCCTGTGTGCCTATGCCTGTGCCTGCTAAAGACTGAAAGCGGCCGCTCAGCGACGCCCACTCAACAGCAGGTGAAGGTCGACATTCTATATTGCGGTCGTTCGCAGACCTCAAATGATCAGTTCATTTTCAAGAACGGGATTCGTTCAAGGAGTGCACACGAATAATCGCGGCGGTTTGACATCGATCATCTCGGCATCGGAAATTTGCCCCATTAAGTTTGGAAATACCTTACTTCGAACGCTCTTAAATGAATTCAAATCTCGATGAATCATAACCAAAGGGGTCAGCCTCACATTCTTTTCCCAATCAAACCTAGAACTAAACCATGCTACGTCGCGCACGCATTAAGTTAGCGGATATTCCGCCGCATCTTGTACAAAGAGGCGTCAATCGAGAGGCCTGCTTTTTTCCGATGAAGATTACAGTCTACTGTCTTCCCGTATTTGTCGGCCATGACAGACAAACCTAGACTGATTGCAAACGGTCAAGTCGTCTCTATCTAAAATAGAGATAACCTCATTCGGTTAATTCACTACCAAGCGTCTAGTGTTCTACTCCACGTAGAACAAACCCAGCTTCTTTGATGCGGTATCAGGCCGCCTCGAATCTGCGGATTTCGAACAACGCCTCACTCAGGTTCATCTCGCCTGCTTCCATTAGCTTGCCAACAAGATGCTCGGTCAGCGGCTTGAACTTACCTAGTACGGCCTTGGTTTCACCGTATAGGCGCTCGCTCTGCGCTTCCATGATGCTGCGCGTTTCCTCGTCAACTTCGCGACGGCCGCTTTGGCTATCACGGTCGAGTACACCGAAGTTGAGACGGGTCTTGCGGTACATACTCATCTCGCCCACGGCGTGGTGCAGCAGTTCCGTTACGCGGGTGATGTCGTTGTGCGCTCCATTGGTAGTGCCTTGCTCGCCAAAGAACAGTTCCTCGTTAGCCATACCGCCCAGCAACACTCGAACCTCGTGTTCAATGTCACCCTTGGTCATAAGTAGGTTGGCACCCTGCTTGTGAAAGACGAAACCCAACGCATTGGTGCGCGCGTTGGCCTTGAGCGAAATCTTGATGGTCTTGATATCAGCCAGGAGCTGCTCCCAGTTACCGTTGGTAAGCTTGCGTTCGTGCTCGAAGTCCACCAGAAAGTGACCCCATTCATGCACAGCAATAATGCGGCGGTCACGCTCGCGTTCTTCGGTGGTATGGCTATTGACGTTGCCCACCAGTACGCGCTCGGCGGCCAACATCAAGGTATCGGCGCCGATCATCTCGCTAGCTTGCACGGCGCTGATGCCAGCCTGGTTGACGATGGTCTCCAAGTCGGCGGGACTGCGACCCTCGGTCACGGCCACCAAGTGGCGCAGGTCCAGATCGGGCAGTACCTTCTCAGCGCGCCGGGCCAGATAGTGGTCGATGATGGCCGTCCGTTCTTCCCGGTTGGGCATGCGAAAGTCTACCTTCATTTGAAAGCGACGTAGCATCGCCTCGTCCATCTGCATGGTTTCGCTGTTGAAGTTGCTGGCCACGATCCAGATGATTTCCGCGTCGTTCTTGCTGCGCACGCCATCGAGAACGGACAGAAGTGTGTTCGCCGTGTCATCGTCGAACTTGCGGCGCCCACCGCGTTTCATGAAAAGATCCTGCGCCTCATCTAGGAACACTATGCAGTGCTTGCGTCGCTTGGCCATGGCCATGATGCGGCTGAGCGTATTTGAACCACCGGCCACGAAGCCCGTTTCCAGATTGGCTGCTGAGTGGAACAGAATCGGAAGCTTCAGTTCTTTGGCCAGGTAGCTGGCCAGCTTGGTCTTGCCGGTACCGGCCGGCCCGCTGAACATCACGTTGAAAGGTTTGCTGATGCCGTACTCGGCATAGGCCGCACGGCGCTGATACTGATCCGTGATCTGTGCTACCTCGGCCTTGATGTCATCCATACCCACCAGGTCGTCAATTGAGCCGAGCACCTGTGTCGGCTCGACAAACTTGAGCGACTTGAACTGCCCTTTAAACTGAAAATATACGAAGGCCAGCAGGCCAATGGTCAGCGCGGCAGACAGCACGCCGCTGACGGCTGCCTTCCAGCCGTCTTTCTCGGACTGTGGACGGGCGTCAGCAAAGCGCAGATCCAGGCGCGCTATCAATTCCTGGTTGCTGTCGCTGAGCTCAGCGCGCGGAATAAAGGCGAGCTTGCCACCCCACGGCGCGGTGACGGCCTTGTCGGTAAATATCTTGGTCTCCATGTCGCTGGGATAATACGCATACTGTTTTGCCTGAGATTCGATCAGGATGATGCGCTCCGACACGTTCCACATCAATGGAGTGTAAATCACCGTGATGTGCTCAACTGGCTTCGTTTCCAGAAAGCTCAACATCGAGCCGATGCCGAACACCACGGGCAGTTTGTCGTTGAGCGTCCACATACCCTCGCCTGCTTTTCCGGCAACCGTCATCGCCTTGACCTGCTCGGCCACGGCGGCCTGTTTGTGCATGAGCGTGAATGAATAGATGGCGGTGGCCGGGATCAGAATAATGATGGCCAGCACCGTCAGCTTGACGAAAACCGACTGAATCACAAACCAGTCCTGCAGACGACTGGCGGCCTTCTCGACCGCGCGCCAGGGGCCAGTTGCCGTGGGCACCGTATCGTCGGATTTCGATAAATTTGACATGGTAATCTTTCGTAACTGGTGATAAGCGATGTTCCGAAACCGGAACACGCTATTGACGATCACGCTATGCCGAAACCTCTTTAGGCAGCAACTGGGGAGAAGAGTCTTTAAGAAACTTCAGCCAAGAGTTGGCGCTTGATACAGGCATCAAGGTTCCGGTTAACTTTCATGATCACAAGATAAAATGTCACGGCAGTTTTCCCTTCATAGATAGAAACCTTACTTTATGCATTGGCAAATGAAGTTCTGCCACAAGTTTTACACCGCAAGACACTTTGTTCGTATTATTTCGTTGTTGCCGATCAGGTGCTCTTTACTCTTCACGAACGCCGGAACGAAAACCCATGAAAGCCGCACCCAGTAGGCTTTACGGGGCGTGGTTTTCTGTGTTTCGTCCAGACACTAATTATCTAAACCCGAAAAACGATAAGACAGCAATGATGATGACTATTACGCCAACGATGTAGACGATTCTGTTCATGAGATTTCCCCTTTCGCGAGGATTGAATGAGTTAAAAGATCGAAGCGAGTGCCTGGAAAATTTGCAACACAAGCATGTTAATCGTACATCGTAAGGCTATGGCGCTCGGTGCGGCAGCACGCATAACGCCAGATAGTTCTATGCGCAGATCAACAATAATCTCGATGAATGGATCCCTCATCTCTCAACACATCACTATTGCCGCCTGCTGATTGCGGGTGGTGGAATTATGGCCGCCAATAAATATGTCTTCAAAGACATAATCAACGTTTGGTCATCATGTAACTTTTCAACCAGAAAAGCATCATCGAACGTGTGACACCGCACAGAAGTAATTTTTCGAGAGCTTACAATGAAAGCCGCTAGAGAACCTTTCGAGATCGCTCGAAAGGTGACATCAACAAAGGAGAACGATATGAGCTTAGGAATGATCTTTCTAATTATTTTGGTATTGGCGCTGGTAGGCGCCATTCCAGCGTGGTCGCACAGTAGCAGTTGGGGCTATGGACCCAGCGGCGGCATCGGCTTGGTACTGGTGATCGTGTTGATCTTATTCTTACTTGGCAAAATCTAGTCGAAAATTTTATCGGCTTATAACAGGAGCAATTAACAAGACTCCATATCTGTCCAAGCAATTTTCGTGCATTACTAATGTGAGCCGGATTAAATTTGAAATTGGTTTGGGGCTTCAGCCAAATTGACCCTTGATGTGATATATCCCTGAAATAAAGAGTTCTGCCCGGAAAATGTAACGAAGACGATCCCTTGTTTGCCTGATTCATCTGATGATTTTATGGCCAGCAGTCGATGATATTTGAAGCAATTTTTAGCAGCAGTGCTTTGTTTTTGTCATGGAATACTGCTGCTAAATTTTGCGCAAGACCTGCACACTACGAGTCGAAGGAGATATATTGAATTCAGAAATACTGCTTGCCCAACCGCGTGGATTTTGTGCAGGTGTTGAGCGCGCGATCGCAATAGTTGAGCGAGCGCTCACGAAGTTTGGCGCACCGATCTACGTACGTCACGAGATCGTACACAATGCCTATGTCGTCAATGAGTTGCGCAACAAAGGCGCAGTGTTTGTTAATGAATTGCATGACATACCGAACGGAAGCAACGTCATTTTTTCCGCGCACGGCGTCTCCAAAGCCGTACAAGATGAAGCGGATAGACGTGGCTTGAAAGTATTTGATGCAACCTGCCCTTTGGTGAGCAAGGTGCACATCGAGGTAGAAAAAATGCGTCGTGAAGGGCGTGAAATTATTATGATCGGGCACGAGGGACATCCAGAGGTCGAAGGCACCATGGGTCAGTCGAAACAAGGTATGTACCTGGTAGAGACGGTCCGTGATGTAGAAAAACCGCAAGTGACTAATCCAGGCATGCTGGCCTATGTGTCGCAAACCACTTTATCCATCGAAGATACGGTTGAAATCATTCGCGTACTAAAACATAAATATCCTAGCATTGCCGAACCGAAAAAAGGCGATATTTGCTACGCGACCACAAACCGGCAGGAGGCAGTGAAGTTCATGGCGCCGCAAGTAGATCTCGTCATCGTTATCGGCAGCCAGAATAGTTCGAACTCCAAGCGTCTGCGTGAAGTCGCGGAAAAAAATTGGGCGACCGCCTACATGGTAGACAGCGCTGAACAAATTGATCCAGCATGGATGGTCGGAAAAATACGCGTCGGCGTCACCGCTGGCGCTTCAGCACCGGAAATTCTGGTACAGCTTGTCATCGATCGATTGAAAGACTGCGGCGCGAAAAGCGTGCGAACTCTGGACGGTGTGGAAGAGCGCATTACTTTTCCATTACCAATGGAATTGAGCAGACGTCAGACCACCGAAAATTTAAGCCAACCCAATACCTGATTTACATTCAGCTTCATCAAATTACCTGCGAGATGTCGTCGAAATTACATCGGCTTGCATTTGTGTTGTATCGCCCCACATCATTTTGGAATAAGGCTTGAAATGGCAAAAAATAATATCCCGCGCCACGTAGGTTTCATTCAAGATGGAAATCGCCGCTGGGCCTCAGACCATAGCCTCTCGAAAGAAGCTGGCTATGCGCGCGGCATCGAACCAGGGTTGCTGCTGTTCGAGCAATGTAAGGAATACGGGATCGAGGAGACTTCGATCTATTGTTTTACCCAGGACAACACCAAGCGGCCTACTATTCAGAAACAGGCATTCAGCGAGGCCAGCGTTGCCTTTGCCTCCGAGATCGTCCGCCGTGGAGCGGCGCTGTTGGTGGTCGGCGATGAGACTTCGGCGCAATTCCCGGCATCGCTAACTGAATTCCGACAACGGCAGGGCGTTGGAATGAAGGTGAATTTACTCGTCAACTATGGCTGGGAATGGGACCTGGCCGGTCTTAAAAACGGTGGCCTGCGTTCAGATGACGTTACCCGTCTGGATTTGATTGTACGATGGGGCGGAGGATGCCGGTTGAGCGGCTTTCTCCCGGTGCAATCGGTTTATGCGGATTTCTATATCAGGGACGAATATTGGCCAGATTTTGATCCACAGCATTTTGAGCAAGCACTCGCCTGGTATAAAAAACAGGACCAGACACTCGGAGGATAGTAATTTCGTGGATGCCAGGTAATCGTTAATACATTCGCGGCCGAGTAAGCCAAGTGGTATTGCTTTATCAATGCTGTAGAGCCCAATTTTTCTCTATGAAATCGATTGGCAATCAGTTGTGATGAAAGGCCGCACAACAAAAATTGTATTGCTTCGTAAAATTACTGGTTTTTTCAAATGAAAACTGCGCATTTCCCACTTTTACTTGCGACGAGATATCAATATCCCGATCAATATACCGGTGCCAACAGCCATCGCAATAGATTGAAATGGCCTACCTTTGATAAGGTTGCTTGTCGCATCAATGCTCTGGCTCGCTCTTACGCGAGCGTCACCAATTTCATGATTAACAACATCCTTGGTTATAGCAATCTGCTCAAGCAGTTTCACTTTTTCGATATGTAAATCATCGCTTGACGGAGCTGGAAGGCGAACGATCAAATTATCTAGGCCCTCTTTTAATTTTTTCATCTCGCCGAAGGCAATCGAACTTAGCTGTCGACTTGCCGTTTTTGTGGCTCCTGCCACATTGATCGCAGCATTGCCCATATTTCCGGCCAACTTTTGGACAACGCCAAACGCTGTGTCTGTATCAACACCATCACTGACCCTGGTTCCTTCTTTGAATTGATCACCATTCATTATCGTTTCCCTTTAAAAATGGGTTAACTTTTTTCGCACTTTGTAGTCATTGTGTTGTCAGTAACAATACAGATACTCTTAAACACCACGAAAGCATTATTGTCACTTCAGGCACAGTATTGTTCTGTGCGCCATCCCACACAGAAGACTAAAACTGTATAAAAAATCAGGTAATTTAGTCGTGACGGATTGTTCAGCATCACCTCCATTTTTTTCTGCAACACGAGAAGATGCTGCTTATCTGTCTAGTATCGACGAAGAAAGTGGCGCCCTCCTCGGCTTATAACACCCAAACTTCGGCGCTCTACTTCACCCCAGCCCGCCTCCGGTAAAATCAGCCTGCCGTACACTCTCTGCAATACAATGTACGACCATTGTGAATGATCAACGCAATTAACTGACAGCGTGCTCTTGACACAAACTCATCCGGATATAGTGCATACCTATTCGAGCTGGAAGTAGCCAATTTCGTAAGGGTATTCTCTCCGACTGCAGAAGACGTGTTGCAAATTAACAGAGTGATTCGTTTAACGAACACGAAAATCATAGCAAAATTATTTCCCTTCAAGGCAATTGGCGAAAACATCAATCTGTAAGCTGCCTTTTATATCCGGCTAAGTGATGCCTCTTAAATAAAACATATAGCTAACATCAAGCAGCAAGACGTGACTCGGAAGTGCGCAGTAAGCGGCGTAATTTACCTCTAATCTAAACCGGAACTTCATCGATCCCACGCGGCTCGCTGCGCGGTTGCACGTTCATCGCATGCCGATATGCGCTTGAAGCCTCATAGGCTTTGATGCGCACCCGCATGATAGAGCCCAGCGGCCGATGTTCGGGGATGCAATGCCACGGATTGAAAGACAGTACGTCGTCGCCGTAAACGCGGCGGGCCGGGCTATAAGCATCCTGTGGCAATAGGCTAATCTTGGCGATCGCCTGATGGGGCGAGCGGTCCTCATGCCAAAGGATCGATGCATCTTCGACCGGCATCGCGTCAAGATCCTTGCAAAGTTGCGCGCGCAGTTCATACTCGGCGCCCTGCGTTTTGAAAAACGCGGCGATCTGATCGCGCACCACCGATGGCGCCTGATTCGGATCATAGATCTGGCCGGTAAAAGCTCGCACCGCCGCAGACAGTGGCGCGGCGCTCATCTTGGCGATATGATCGCCGAAACGAATCGCCGCCATGCTGTGAAAAGTCTCACCCAGAATGTGATGGTTGGGCGTCGCCAAAGCATCGAGGGTCGGGCTATCGACACCAATGAGGCCGAGCACCGTAGCAGCAGCCTTGGCGAACGCGGCAACAGCGATTTGTGCTGCTAGCGGATCATCTGCATGCTTCTCAAGCAATTGTTGCATTTTCCAGTAAGAGGTGATGTGTCCGAACGGGATCACCGGATGATTGACCAACAGAAAATCCTGGGTGGTCTCATCCTCATGCCCGGCAAGAACTTTGCGTCCCGCCACGCCAAGCACCTTGATCGCAAAACCCTTGGGCGACGGAATTTTGTCGCTATTGATATCGCCGGGTGCTGACGAAAAGCGCACTACAATCGGATACGTGTCCGGCTCGCGGAACAAGCCCTGGCGCAAATGAGGCATAAGGTCACCGTACACCGTCAGCGTACCGACGAGGACGCCGTGACTCTTGGCGTGCGCATCTCGGCTCGCATGACGGTGCTTGTCAAAGACGATACGGTTGAGTCGGGCCATCGAATTGACCACATTGTCGATCAGTTGTGCTTCATCCTTCTGCAGAATTTCGATGGTGTCGCTATAGGGGATATAGCTGTCATTCGGCGCTACGTTTGCTGTGATCATGGTGCATCTTTCTCATTTAAAAGCAGGGTATATTCAGCCACAGGGCCGCCCCAAGTCACGCCGGAAATGGTAGTGCAATTATTGGCCATCATAGTAACCGTCTATCCTTGACGCTCACTGCCGTCCGCGGACGAAATTCTTAATCCACATCCTACGCGCGCATTGACCTGAGTCTGTGCGTTGGCGCGCATACGATTTGACCGATCTGTGAGCAAGACGCGCGAGCTGGATTTCCTTGTGACCGCGGAATGCGGATTGAGAAACGCCGACTCATCAATCCACTGGTCGCGGCATCTCCTGACATCGCCTATTTAGTGCATCGGCGACCTATTATTGCGCTTGCCAAAAATAGCCAATTCGGACATGCGGATCTAATAACATCAGTTGCGGAGCACAGTTGGATAGCGGGGGTGAAATGCCGTGTTAGACACGCACCGATAGCTACGGACAAATTCCATTTTGTAGTGGCGTCGGACAAGGGCTTTTCGTGGTGTCATCAATGGAACGATTCAAATTTGGAGGTCAACTTTCCACCCTTAAAAAAATCGCCCCTCAAACGACTGCGGGCGCCACCTATGATCGCATTCTCAACTCAACTTTGCCTTTTGATACGGCCTGCCCCCCTTTTTGTAAATACTAACGGCGAAACTGGACGGCAAGCGGCCAGTCAAACATTGACCGTTGTAACCAACCGTATTCGCCCTGAATATGACAAAAAAAGAAAATTCAAAAAGGAATCCGTTCAGAATTTAATCTGCCACGTTTTTGCAATTGGATCGGTCGCTTGAATGTTAGCGCTGGAATAATTTTATAGAAAATGCCTAATCCTTCATATTTGACCAAGTCTACATCAAGATGTCGCACCAATTCCTGCGCAGCCAACACCTAAGCCAGTCGCACCTGAGCCAGTCGCACCTGAGCCGGCCGCACCTGAGCCGGCCGCACTCGAGCCGGCCGCACCTGAAATCAAGGACAAGCTGGCACGCGGCAAGCGCGATCCCTTGCCGCCAGAACTGGAGCGCATCGAGATCGTGCACGATGTGCCGGAATCTCAGCGTAGTTGCTGTGGCACGTCGATGTTGGTGATCGGCCAGGACGTAAGTGAACAACTCGACATCGTACCGATGCAGGTACGCGTGCTGCGTCAGATCCGCCTGCGTTAAGGCTGCACTACTAGTGTCCATGCGACAGTGACCGCAGCATTGCCGCCATAACCACTACCAAAGAGCAACGCCAGTGCCGACCTCCTAGCCATGATGTCGACGGTCAAGTTCGTCGATGGCTTGCCGCTGACATGCTTTGGTAAGGTGACTATTCAGCAGCAATGAGCTGGCCGAATAGGATTTCCGGCAAAGGCATGTCGTAATACATCAAGCATGCCATAGCCTTGCTTGTGAAGTGTATCGAGACAGGAGCGAATGATGCAGAAATTTTCAGCACCCTCAAGGGTGCGAAAGCAACCCGATATCTTTTGCTTGACCTTCGGCATGCGAACGGCGCGTTCGGCAAGGTTGTTAGTAAATGGCACGGCAAGATCGCGGATAAAAAGCAGTACTGCATCGGCATGTTGTCGCATGCGACGAAGCAGGTTGAAGGCGATGGACTGTTTGCTACGCCCACGCTTGCCATCTGATCGGGCTACTTCAGGATTCTTCCGTTCTCCTTCGCGTAGAATTTTATGATAGTGCGCACTGAAAGCAGCAAGTTCTTCATCCGAAAGTCTCCGCTTTTTTTGTCCTGCCTCCTCGCATAGTTTGTTTGCATTGATCAGAAAGTCCTTCATCCGTTGCGGCCAAGCTTGGGAGGTCACTTCTTTCACGTAGATCAGCTCGCGCAAGAGGTGAGCGTTGCACAGCGCATGGTTGCAATCGAGTTGCCAATAGGGAGCCCAACAATCATGAACCAGTACGCCAAGGCGCGTGGGTAAAATACCATGAGCTTCGATGGCCTCCATGCCGCGTCTGGAATGAACGCCATACCATGTGTGCTTCTCGTCTGCCACGATATGCAACCAATGGAGTTTGCTGGCAACGCGCAGACCCGACTCGTCAGCATGCAGTAGCGCCGCGTCGCGCAATTGATCGGCGATTAGGTCGGCCGTGCTTTGCAACGCAGTGCTGGCTTCACCCACCCACGCCACCAACGTGCCGGTCGAAATGGAAAGGCCATAGATGTCGCCAATAAGTTCGGCCGCGCGCGCGAACGGGAGCATTTGCCCTTGCGTCAGATGTACGCCCAAGGCTCGCACGTTTGGGCCATATTGCACCTGCTCAGTGACCTCTGCCGGAAACATGCTCTCGTGTTTTTGCCCGCACTGACATACCAAAGCCAGGGTGTGATGTTCAATGACATCGAACGCCGCCGCGGGAATATCAATGACTTGCCGCCGTTCCGCCACAATGGCATCGTGTAGTGGCAACGGACTATGGCAACGATCACATTGCGTTGGTAACGAATGGCGCACGGTCTGAGTTGGCTGCGCGGCTTTCTTAAGCGTCGTTCCTTTGTGGCCGGTTTGTCCGCCGACTTTCTTCCCGGATGACTCACGCAACGAGCGTGTCTTCTTGCCAAATCCATCCGACGATGGCGGCTTGCTTGAGTTACGGCTGTCCTTATTCACCTTCGATTCGAGCGCCTCCAAACGCGCGAACAGCCCCTTGATGAGGTCGTCCTTCTCCGCATGGGTGAGAGTTGAAAGGTCGGGGAGTGATGTCTTTTTTGTCATGAGCATCATCATGAACTAAATCAAAACTGTTTACAATTGTTTTATTGCAACCGCTCACGCTGAATAGTCACTTGGTAAGGTGCTTGACCGCCACCATGCACCGGCCCCAGTGCAGACACTGACACGCTGAATCATCGCCTCTGATCAATTGCTGCAGCCTGTGCTTAATCTGGCACGAGACGCCTTGTGGAATGGCGCTTTTATCCATATGGACGAGACGGTGGTCTAGGTACTCAAGGAGCCCGACAAGAAACCAACCTCCAACAGCTACATGTGGGTCCAGAGCGGTGGCCCGCCAGGCCAGCCTTTCGTCATCTTTGGCTACGATACTAGCCGCAGCAGCGAGGTACCAGTACGATTGCTGCAAGGCGATCAGGGCTACCTGATGACTGATGGGTACGATGGCTGCAACAGACTGGCAAAAACCGAAGGTATCGAACGACTTGTGTGCTGGGCACACGTGCGCCGACGCTTTGTGGCGGCCGTTAAGGTCCAGCCGAAAGGCAGGCGTGGGCGTACTGCCGAAGCCATCACCATGATTGGTAAGTTGTACCGGATCGAACGCGATCATCGAGATGCCACCGATGAGGCTCGTCTATTGGCGCGTCGGCGAGTCAGCGTGCCGGCACTGGGCGAGTTACAGGCGTAAATGGAAAAGGCGCTACCGGCCGTGACGCCGAAAAGCGCGCTCGGTACCGCGCTGTCATATAGGCGCAATTACTGGCCGCTGTTGACGCGCTATACCGAACGCGGCGACCTGCCGATTGACAATAATCCCGCCAAGAATACGATTCGGCCATTCGTCATTGGTCGAAAGGCATGGCTGTTCAGTGATACGCCTGCCGGTGCGAATATCAGCGCCATTATTTACTCGCTGGTCGAAAAGGCCAAGGCCAAGGCCAATGGCCTGGAGCCCTATATCTGGCTACGCCGCGTTCTGCGTGACCTGCCTCACGCAAAAACCGTCGAGGACATCGAGAGGTTACTGCCGTGGAATTTACACGCGATCGATTTGGCCGACTAACCTCGGCTCCAGAAATTGCCACCTATAGTTCATGGATCGCTTATATTCATCTGTTAACGCACCGAGGCAAAGGCTCGCTGCGCGTGTTCTGCCTATACCAGATGTTCTATCAGCCAGCGCGAAGTCTGCGCATCCGCATCGCTGGTTTGCCCGTCCTAGCTTATCAACTCGGCCCAAGTCCCGGCCATGCCGTTCAGGCGCCGCTCTTTGAGTTCAACATCAATCTCACGCATGAATTATGCCCTCCATGGCATCGCCTCGCAAGCTGGCGTATCGACTGGTGCAAGCCAACGACAGCTTGCGAGGCGATGCCTCCTTGAGCTCCAGGCCGCTCTGCACGTTGGGTTGCGACTCTGGAGCATTTAGCCGGGCCAATACGTTGAAAGCATGTTCGGTACTGAGCGCGCCGGACTCGAGTATCGATTCACGGCCACCAGCACCACCTCCAAGCCATAGGTAGACGCGCAGTTGAACGCTTGCGCCATGGTCTTGTCACCGCCCTCATGGCACATCAGCCCTTTGCGCGGACGTTGTAGGGGCAGCGCATACCGGCAAAGTGCGCACCGTATTTAAGTACGCTATGTTGGGCTGCAGATGAGAGTTTCTGGGGTCGCTTGAAAGTGGGTAGCTTGTATGGCGGGAAACTAGTGACCCGCAGACGCGCCATGGACGACGTGATTGATCGGATAATATTCTGCAACCGGTTCCAACGGCAAATAGACGGATCCCATGAAATTCTCCTGCGAACAAAAAAGAAAATTTCAGCGATGACGGGGTCAAGCATCACGTACCGAGCCGAAAATAACAGATCATAGTGTTTCAAAGATGCATTTTTTTGCAGTTTCTCCACAGCACAGGCTGATCCACAGCAAGATAAAACAACGTCAAGTGCTCCGGTAACAGCTCCGAAAAAGTACAAAACAGTCTTGGATTTCGGTGAAAATGCGCTTCGTTTTTTATTAGTTGAACTTTTGACCTTCAACTCGCGCTCCACCCGAGGGGGTGAAAACTTTCCTTGGTCTCTAATACAAAAAAATAGATGGCGCTATGTGTGTTGGCGAACCATTATTTAAAATAATGTCGTTTAAAGTTAGGGCGTAGAAATGGTCAAGCAGACATTAGAGGATGCGATAAGCAAGTTGTTTTTCTGCTTTCTGACTTGCGCATAGTAATCGCCAAATCTTCATTTTTACAATCTTTCCCGCTGTATCAGCCTAATTGAATGACTAGCTTGCCGAAATTCTTTCCCTGCAGTAGACCGATGAAGGCTTCGGGCGCGTTCTCCAGACCGAACACGATGTCCTCTCGGACCTCGACCTTGTCGGACTGCACCCAGCCGCCCATCTCACCAGCAAACTCGCTCCAGCGCGACCCATAGTCGTCGAACACGATGAAGCCTTGCATCTTGATGCGCTTGCGCAGCAGCATGCCCACTAGCAGTCCGAGTCGATCCGGGCCTGGCGGCAGCTCGGTGGCGTTGTATGCGGCGATCAGCCCGCACACCGGGATGCGTGCCTTGGCATTGAGCAGCGGCAGCACGGCATCGAACACGGCACCGCCGACGTTTTCGAAGTAGACGTCGATGCCCTTCAGGCAAGCATCCGCCAAGCGGCCGGGCAGATCGTCAGTGCGGTGGTCGACACAGAAGTCGAAACCCAGTTCGTCGACCACGTACCGGCACTTGTCCTCGCCACCCGCGATTCCCACCACGGTGCAACCCTGGATCTTGGCGATCTGCCCCACCACCGAGCCGACCGCTCCGCTGGCAGCGGCCACGACGACGGTCTCGCCGGCCACAGGGCGCCCGATGTCCAGTAGCCCCATGTACGCGGTGAAGCCCGGCATGCCCAGTACGCCCAGTGCGCGCGAGGGGTGGGTATCTTCGGGGTAGAGAGCCGTAAGGCCCTTGCCGTCGGACAATGCATAGTCCTGCCAGCCGGTGTAACCCAGCACCAAATCGCCTATCTTGAAGTCGCTGTGGCGCGATGTCTCGACGCGCGATACGGTGCCCCCTACCATCACGTCGCCGATGGCTAACGGGGCGGCATAGGACGGCTCGTCGCTCATACGACCCCGCATGTACGGGTCGAGCGACAGGTACAGCGTGCGCAGCAACACTTGGTCGGCGTCGGGCTCCGGGACAGGATCGCTTTCGATACGAAAGTCTGCGGCCGTCGGCGCGCCGTGCGGCCTGGCGTTCAGAACGATGCGGCGATTGAGGGTGGTGCCTTGTGACATGGAATTGACCTCTTTTGGATTGATCGAGTTACTTTTACGCCTTAATCAGTGCGTCTAACTGGGCATGGAGCGACCTGTAGTGCAGCATCACCGGTGGAAGCGACTTGGTCAGGCATGGCAGGTACCCCGTTATCTGCGCCGACCGCGGTACCGTCGTTGCATGATCGAAGGTAATTGATGTGGCGACCGTGGTCGGTGCAGTAGGCAGCATACGGAGAAATGTGCGTTACCGAACAGACCTCTCGAACTCGGGCGAGCAAGCTATAACTTCCAGAAACCCAGATCTCGCCGCCAATGCTTTGCCTTCGCACTGCGCAGGATCGATTGCTCCTAGGATTTACTTCAATGCTCTTCGAACCATTCTCTGTCCGCTCGCTGCAACTCGCCAATCGCATGGTGATGGCGCCATTGACACGCAGCCGAGCCACACTCCAGCACACGCCGAATGCGCTGATGGCCACGTACTATGGCCAACGTGCAACGGCCGGCCTGATCATCAGCGAGGGCACCTCGCCCAGTCCGAACGGCCTGGGTTACCCACGGATCCCCGGGCTGTACGATACAGAGCAGGCGGAGGCTTGGAAGGCCACCACGACTACCGTCCACGCACAAGGCGGCAAGATCTTCGTGCAGTTCATGCACTGCGGCCGCGTGGCGCATGTCACCAACCTGCCGGTCGGTGCCGAGGTGTTGGGACCAGGTAGCACTGTGTGTCCGGGCGAGATGTTCACCGATACGCTGGGGATGCAGCCGCACAGCCCACCACGTGCGATGACCGACGACGATATCGCTCATGTCATCGACGAATATGTGGCCGCCGCGAAGCTCGCAATGGACGCCGGCTTCGACGGCGTCGAGCTGCATGGCGCCAACGGCTACCTGATCGAGCAGTTCCTTAATCCGCTGGTCAACCAGCGCACCGACGGCTACGGCGGCAGCATGGAGCGCCGCAACCGCCTGGCGCTGGAGATTGCACGCGCCACGGTCGCTGCCATCGGTCACGACCGGGTAGGCATCCGGCTCTCGCCCTACGGTGTGTTCAACGGCACAGCTGCGTTCCCCGAGGTGGAGGCCCAATACCTCATGCTGGTCCATTCGCTCTCTGCCCTAGGTCTTCTGTACCTGCACCTGGTCGATCACTCCTCCATGGGCGCGCCGCCTGTACCCGCCGACTTCAAACTCAAACTACGCGCCGCCTTCGACGGGCTGTTCATCTTGTCCGGTGGTTTCGACCACGCCAGCGCCGAACAGGCCCTGCTCGACAAGCGCGGTGACCTGATCGCCTTTGGTCGGCCGTTCCTGGCCAATCCCGACTTGGTGGCACGCATGCGCAAGGACGCACCGCTCAACGTCCCCGACGAGTCCACCTTTTACGTGCCCGGTGCCAAGGGCTACACCGATTACCTGACGCTGACGGCCGTTACGGCCTGATTCATTCACAACCTACTCAAGGACACGTCTTCATGGCCTACAAAAGTACCAATCCTTACAACGGCATCACGATTGCCGCCTTCGACGAACACGACAACGCCGCGGTGGAAGCCCGGCTGCAAGCTGCCGCAAGCTGCTTTGAGCGCGACTGGCGCCAGCGCAGCTATGCCGAACGTACCGTCGTACTAAAGCGCGCCGCCGCACTCATGCGCGAACGCGCAGACGAATTAGCGAAGCTGATCACCGTCGAGATGGGCAAGTTGCTGGCGCAAAGCAAAGGCGAAGTAGCGCTCAGCGCGGCCATCCTTGACTATTACGCTGATCATGCGCAAGCCTTCCTTATGCCGGAAGAGCTCAACTCGCCCGGTACCGACTCCATGGTCGAAAGTTGTCCGATCGGGGTGCTGCTCGGCATCGAGCCTTGGAATTACCCGTATTACCAGATCGCCCGCTTCGCAGCGCCGAACCTGATGGCTGGCAATGTGGTGATGGTGAAGCACGCCTCCAACGTCCCGCAGTGCGCACTGGCCTTTGAACAACTGCTGCACGACGCCGGTGCGCCTGCGGGCGCCTACACCAACCTGTTTATTTCGGCGGAACAGGTCGGCAGGTTGATCGACGACCCGCGGATCCGTGGCGTCGCCCTCACCGGTAGTGAAGCGGCCGGCGCGGTGGTGGCGGCACGCGCCGCACAGAACCTCAAGAAGTCCACCTTGGAGCTGGGCGGTAGTGACGCTTTCATCGTACTGGCCGACGCCGACCTTGACGACGCGGTCAAGCACGCGGTGTCTGGACGCATGGGCAATTCCGGCCAGGCCTGTACGGCATCGAAACGTTTTATCGTCGTTGAACCGCTCGCCGAGCGCTTTCTCGCCCTGTTCTCCCAGGCGCTGGGCAAGTTCCACGCTGGCGATCCGCTCGACGCGGGTACCACGCTGGCGCCCCTGTCGTCCGAGCGCGCACTTACCATGCTGCTCGAACAAGTCGATGGTGCGGTTGCTGCGGGTGCCCGCGTGGTTATGGGCGGCGCGCGCATCGACACACCTGGCGCCTTCATGCAGCCGACCATCCTTACCGATATCAGTGCCGCCAATCCAGCCTACAAGGAGGAGTTCTTCGGCCCGGTAGCTCTGTTCTTCCGGGTCGCCGACGAAGATGCCGCGGTGGCGCTGGCCAACGATTCGCCGTTCGGACTGGGCGGCTCGGTGTTCACGCGGGATATCGAGCGTGGCAAGCGGGTCGCGCGGCGCATCGACACCGGCATGGTGTTCATCAACAGCGCAGCAGTGACCTCCCCCGAACTGCCTTTTGGCGGCGTCAAACACTCGGGCTATGGCCGCGAGCTGAGCCGCATGGGCATCCAGGAATTCGTCAACAAGAAGCTCATTCGCAGCGGCAACGTCGCGGCAGCAGTCTAAGCCCCCAAGGAAATCTTATGAACAAGCCAACCCAGCACGCTAAAAATGCCAAGCACCCCCACCACCCGCACCCCACCGATGCGCCTGTGTGGTTCATCACCGGTTGCTTCACTGGCTTCGGCCAGGAACTCGCCAAGCAGGCCATCGAAGGTGGCTACCGTACGGTGGGTGGTGACTGCCCGCGACCCGGCCAAGCTGCAGAGCTTTGTTGCGAGTGACCAGGTTCTGGTGCTGAAGCTCGACGTCACCCAGCCGGATCAGGTCGCTGCGGCAGTCCGGGCGGCCGAAGCCCGCTTTGGTGGCATCGACGTGCTGGTGAACAACGCCGGCATCGGCTACTTCGCCGCCATCGAGGAGGGCGATGCCGCCGAGGTGCGCAAAATGTTCGACGTCAACGTGTTCGGCCTGACCAGCATGATCCAGGTCGTGTTGCCTGGCATGCGCAAGCGCCGTCACGGCTGCATCGTCAACCTGTCGTCGCTGGCCGGTCTGCGCGGCATGCCGGCGCTGGGCCAGTACAACGCTACGAAGTTCGCCGTCGAGGGCTTATCAGAGGCCTTGCGGCGAGAGGTCGAGCCGTTGGACATCCAGGTCATGGTGGTCAACCCGAGCGGCTTTCGCACCGACTGGGCCGGACGTTCGGCCAACGAGAGTGAGCACCCGATCGAGGAATACCAAGAAACTGCTGGCAAGGTGCGCTTGGCGGTGCGCGCATCGTCCGGCAAACAGCCTGGCGACCCCGTGCGTGCTGTCCAAGCCATCGTTGCGGCGGTTGCATCGGCCAAGCCGCCGCACCACCTGCTGCTGGGCAACGACGCCTTCGAGGGCGCGATGGCCAAGCTCGAAGAGCTGCGCCAAGAATTCACGGCGGGCGAGACCGTCGCTCGCGGTGCTGACTTTCCAAAAGCGAAGCCATGACACGCAAGATGTGAGCGGCACAAGTCTAGCAACTTGGCCAGCCCTTGGTGGGTGCGTGTGCTTCACATAGTTGAGTAATCCAGGAAGGTGGCGGCGTAACATTAGTGTGACTTTTTTGATAGGAGTGAGTTTGCTTCGCATAGCAGAATTGCTCCACGCCTTAAAATAACGTTCTGCCGCTTTCACGCAGCGATAATTCCAGAACTGCGCAAAGCTTTCTTTGAGTGACCAGGCACGGCTCGTTTGTTTCACTTCCTGATACAGCGAACGAAAGGCGACCGCTTCGCTACTGCGCTTATCGCCCATATTTCTCAACCATTGGTACTTTGTTCCAGTCAAGCTTGAAATCCCTTGCTGTAGTAATTTTTTGTGCTCACTACGACGCACATGATCGACCGCTTCATTGAGGTATTTGGCGACATGGAACTTGTCATGCACGATGTCGGCTTGTGGTAATTGACTTTGTGCCGCACTCATGTAGGCAGGCCACATATCCATCGCCACCGCTTCTACGTGCTGGCATTGTGCCGGGCTGAGTGTTTTCAATAGCGCGTTGGCATCTGCCAATTTCCTACCTGGTACCACATCCAATATGCGAGAACCATCGACATCGCTTAACACGCTAATGTAGTCGTGTCCGCGGCCGAAACTTTTTTCATCCAGGCCAAGATGCTTGATGGGCTCTTGCGCTCGTTGTGCCAACCCCCGCTCTACCGCTCTTGTCATGATCGTGTTGATCGTATTCCAGTCAAGCTCCATCAACTCGCTCACGCGTTTGATGCTGGAGCATGCCTGTAGTAATTGAATGACGAATGCTTCCATGAGAATGGTCACGCGACTATAGCGCTCCGCTCAAGGCACTGTTACTTCTTCCGTTTCGCCATTGGCGTATTTGACGCGTGGCACTTCAGCTTCAATGATGGTTTCAAACTGGCAGGTGTCCAAATGCCGCCATGTACGTTTGGTCCAACCGTGTATGTGCGCTCGCTTGCTGCTGTCAGTAGGATCACCCCACACCGTTTTTTCCTGACAAGCGACGACAACTGTGACGCGATTCTTGTCCATCTCTAAACGGACTTCTTTGGCGTACCACGGAGCACTTAGCCCAAGCAGCTTCTCATAGAGCGTTGTGTCTTTCATTATGTCTTTCCGTGGATTGATGCCGTCATCATTGTCAGTAGGTCATGTTGGTCTTTACGGTTGGATGCAGTAACCCGTTGCATCCAACCATGAAACAGTTTATTTTAAAAGTGCGCGTCTATGGTTCGCTTCGCCGGATAAAGCCCCGCCATTGACACAATGCGACCAATGCTAATCGTACAAAAAATCAAAAACCTAATTAAAAATCCCACGGGATTTCACGAAGAGCCCTTTTTTTAATAGGTCATTGTCCGAACGTAGTAGACGGTTTTCTTGTTCGAGTTGACGAATACGTTGTTGTTCGGCAGAGAGCGGTTTCCCTATGCCAGCTTGACCAAGTTGTTCTGCTCGATATTGGTCAACCCAGCGCCGCACGGCCGTTTCTCCTATGTCCATATCTTTGACAATTTGCGACACTCCTACGCCTTGATCCACTACCATTCGGGCGACTTCAAGTTTGAAAGCAGTTTCGTATTTCTTATTTCCATTCATCTTTATTTTCCTCGTTTAGGTGATTATTCCCCCTATTGAGGTGTCCGTGTTCATTAGACCATTACAGATTTATATGGACATCATTTACGAAATAAGAAGACGTCATTCAGTACAGAAACAATCGATTTCTGCCATTGCGAGAGAAATGGGACTCTCCCGGC
>NZ_JBEONQ010000046.1:0-32573 GCF_040544445.1 Undibacterium sp. GrIS 1.8
TTTCATCTTGCCAGAAATGGCCGCTCCTTTCTCATCTATTTTGCGCTTCTCGCAATAAAATTACTCTCCGGTGTTTCGTTTTGCAAGAACCTCATATAAAAGACTCAACTTTTAGGTCAATTATGGATCTGTATGTGCAAAGCACAATACAAAGCAGAGGTTTACAATACGCATCAACAAATAAAAATAACTAGATTAAAAAAGACGTATTGAACAAAAAAGGCGAAGCACATGTTGGATATAGACAAATTTATCATCGGTTTCGATCGCGCTCTGCGTGTTGTCAGTGGTCAGGCACATGCTTCACGCGCGCAACCCGGACAAGATTTAGATGACACAGTATTAAGCGAACAAGACTGTAAGCACAGCGTAGGACTAATGCGTGTCAATCATGTGGGTGAGGTATGCGCGCAGGCTTTATATGATGCGCAAGGACGAGTTACACAGTCTAAAGATATCAAACAGGCATTCACTCATTCTGGCAAAGAGGAAGAAGACCATCTGGCCTGGACTGCACAAAGGCTGGCTGACTTAAACTCACACACCAGTTTTCTAAATCCGGTTTGGTACGCCGGTGCCTATGCCTGCGGCACGATTGCTGCCCATTGTGGCGATGCAATTAGCTTGGGGTTTGTGGTGGAGACAGAGAAGCAGGTCGAAGCGCATTTGGCAAGTCATCTGGACAAGCTTCCATCCGATGATAAAAAATCAAAAGCCATCGTAGAACAAATGCGTCTGGACGAAATTGCCCACGGTGCGGCGGCTAACGCGCTTGGGGCTTCTGCGCTGCCGCTACCGTTCCAGTTCTTAATGAAGGGTATGTCTAAGGTCATGACAACGACTGCATACTATCTGTGATGATTCGTGACTACTTGTGATGTTTAAATATCGGCGACGTTACTCATAAAATGAACAAAACGTTGCCTTAATATTCTAAAAAATCACAACATCAAAAAACAAGCAGCCGCCACTGCGGTTGGTATCAGAGCAGAGATCATCAGGCCTAGCGGGCTAATTGCCTGCTCATCAAAACACTCCTTCAAAATCGCAAACCCGGCTGGATTAGGCGCATTAGCAATCACAGTCAGACCGCCACCCGTCACTGCACCGGCGACTAGCGCATATTTAGCACCATCAGATAAGCCAGATACCAACGACCCCAAATAAGTCAGCGCCGCATTATCAGTAATCGCCGTTAAACCCATAGAGCCAAAAAATAAAACGGTGGAATCCATACCCGCCAGTATCGGTTGCAACCACCATTGCTGCTTTCCACCCAATACAACCAAACCAGCTAAAAAGAATGCCACGAGTAAACCCTCGCGCAGCATCAGCTTGTCCTGATAACGTTGATATGCCTCAGTAAAGCCCAAGAAAAACAAAAACAATCCCATAAAGACCGCAGGATAATGCGCAAACACAACGGTCGCGCCTAAAAATAAATAATGAACCAATACAACAGCAAATGGTACAGGCGCATGAGTGGCATTGGTAGATGCATTACCAACCACCGCAAGCTTAATCGCCATCAATTGTTTGCGAAAAACCATCGTTATGATGAGCGCATTAATCAACACAGCAATCGCCGCTTTCCAACCAAATACGCTAGACATAAAACTGATATCCCAACCCCATTTTTCTGCCACCATTAATACTGGCGGTGCAGCGAAAGGAGTCAACACACCGCCAATAGAAATATTCACAAACAAAACACCCAGCGTCGCGTACTTTAACTTTTGAGAAATATCTTTCGTATAAAAACGGTCACGCAACATTAAGGCCGCCAAGGTCATAGCAGCAGGCTCAGTGATCAGAGAACCCAGCAAAGGCACCAGACTCAAGCATAAAAAATAAGCGCTAACGGCTGGATTCACCGGCAGTATCGCCGCGATACGGCTGACTAAGTTCTGCACCGATTGCAAAATAGGTTTTGTCCCTGCAATCGTCAGTATCACGAAGACAAATAGCGGCTCAGTAAAATTTTGGCTTTCTAAATAACTGATGGCTGCTTTCTGATGATCCAGTACAGCAATACAGCCAACCAACACCAACGCCCAAAAACCAAAGACAACTTCTACTTCACCCAGCAAATGCCATAAACCAGCATGATTTTTACTCGTGTGAGCCAGATGTAAAAAATGCTTGGTAGAGAATGTATGTAACACCGCCAATCCAAAAATCGCCGCGCCTACATAGTTAATTAATTGCGTGTTATCCATATTTAATTAAGCTTTTTAAATGTATTCGGGTTGATAGAGCAAAGTCGTTTTTTACACTTTATCCAATTTCGCGATACTCAAGTCCAGCAACTTCATGCCTTGCCGTCCAAAATTGATATGCGCCCTGGCATTACTGCCGCCACCTTCAATATTCACAATCACGCCCTCGCCAAACTTGGCATGCATCACCGTTTCGCCGATGCGCCAGCCGAGCTTGCTGCTAGTTTTATTAAAATTCTGTGCAATATGATTTGCCCCTGCTGATGGTTCTTCATCCCAGGCAGACTTTTTATTACCAAACCAGCTTGGCTGGATTTTTGGCGACAGCCATTTGATCGATTCTTCTGGCATCTCATCAAAAAATCGTGAGCGCATGTTGTAGCGTGTCTGTCCATGCAGCATGCGGGTCTGCGAGAAGCTAACATACAGGCGCTTGCGTGCCCGCGTGATCGCGACATACATCAGACGCCGTTCTTCTTCAACGCCAGAATCTTCCTTCGCGCTATTCTCATGCGGGAACAAACCCTCTTCTAAACCAGTGATGAAGACTGCATCAAATTCTAAACCTTTAGCAGAATGTACCGTCATCAGTTGCAAAGCATCTTGTCCCACCTGCGCCTGATTGTCGCCCGCCTCCAAAGACGCATGCGATAAAAATGCTGACAACGGCGACATCACTGTGGGCAAGGCAGCGTCTGCATCAATAATCTCGACCCCATCGGCAATCGTAACCAAGCCGACCGCCGCTTGAGACGCAGGCCCTAACAAAGCCGGGGCATCCGAACCAAAACCCTCTTCGGAAATAAACAGCGTCGCCGCATTGACTAACTGCTCCAAGTTTTCGATACGGTCAGCGCCTTCTTTCTCGTTCTGATAATGCGTCATCAGACTACTCAAATCGAGGACAATTTTGACCATTTCTGGCAAAGGCAAACGCTGGGTTTCAAAACGAGCGCCCTCAATCAATTTTACAAAATTGCCCAGCGATGTGCCAGCTTTGCCAGCGACATAAGGTACCGCCGCGTATAGCGAAATGCCATATTGTTTGGCTGAATCTTGCAGCTGTTCTAAGGAGCGTGCGCCAATCCCGCGCGCCGGGAAATTGACTACACGCAAAAAAGCAGAATCATTGTGCGGGTTATCCATCAACTGCAAATACGCAATCGCATGCTTAATCTCGGCACGCTCAAAATAGCGCTGACCGCCATACACTTTGTACGGCAAATTCGCTGTGAACAAAGCATGTTCAATTACTCGTGATTGCGCATTGGAGCGATACAGGATCGCGATTTCGCTACGCAACGAACCTTCTCTTATCAGGTTCTTGGCTTCCTCAATAATCCATTGCGCTTCCTGGATATCGCTGCTGGCTTCATATATGCGCACAGGTTCGCCATGACCTGCGTCGGTACGCAAATTTTTACCAAGGCGCTTGCTGTTATTGGCGATCAGGGTATTTGCCGTATCCAGAATATGGCCATGCGAGCGATAATTCTGCTCCAGCTTAATAATATTTTCGACTTTAAATTCTTGCTCAAACGAGGACATATTGCCGACGTTGGCACCGCGGAAGGCATAGATACTTTGATCATCGTCGCCGACTGCAAACACGGCGCCGCTGTGTTGATTGCCTTGCCCCGACATCAGCTTTAACCATTTATATTGTAGGTCATTGGTATCCTGAAACTCGTCAACCAAGATATGTTTAAAGCGAGCTTGATAATGCTCACGCAGAGGCTGATTGCGGCTAAGCAGCTCATAAGTACGCAATAATAATTCTGCAAAATCGACGACGCCCTCACGCTGACATTGCGCATCATAGAGCTCATATAACGCCACCATTTTGCGGTTGAAATCATCATAAGCATCCACCGCTGCGGCCCGCAAACCCTGATCTTTTGCGCTATTAATAAAGTACATCAAGGTACGCGGCGGGAACTTCTCATCGTCAACGTTGTTCGCTTTCAGCAAACGCTTGATAAACGAGAGCTGGTCCGATGAATCCAGAATCTGAAACGTCTGCGGCAAGCTGGCATCACGATGATGGGCGCGCAGCAAGCGATTGCATAAGCCGTGGAAAGTACCTATCCACAAGCCGCGCGTATTGATCGGCAACATCGCCGACAAGCGCAACAACATTTCTTTGGAGGCTTTATTGGTGAACGTGACTGCCAGAATCCCTTGCGGTGATACTTGTCCGGTTTGGATTAACCAGGCAATCCGGGTGGTCAGGACGCGAGTTTTACCAGAGCCAGCGCCCGCTAAAATCAGAGCCGATTGAGAAGGTAAAGTGACAGCGGCGAGCTGTTCTGGATTCAGATTATGGAGAAGATTTTGCATCCCATGATTATACGGGAGTAACACGCTGGCGAACTTCTAAAAACCCTCACTACCAAAGAGCATCAAAAGCCTCAAGCACATTGTATTGCTGCACAACATAGCCGCGCCAGCGTATTGCTATGTCGACGTATTGCTACGTCCAAGTAATCAATCCTGCTTAGCGCTGTATCTCGATTAAATGGCTTTTAGAAGCTCGCCCTGATAATCACCTAAAAGAACTCCTATACATCGATCAACATCGGTAAATTGCATATACTCCCCATTATTTTTATTAAAATAAGCTTATTGTCCAATGATTCTATGGACAATCTAAACATACCTACCAGGAGTATATTTATTCAGAAGAGAGCAGCAAATGCCTTTGCAGCGGCTTTTGGGTCGTCTGACAGATAAATGCTGCTGATCGCTGCGACCATGTTGGCTCCCGCCTGCACCAGCGGTCTGGCGTTGTCCACCGTCATCCCGCCGATTACCACGTTGGGCAAAGCAACTGTGGTGTTAGCTTCAGCGATGATGCTAGCGGGCGTGGTCACCGGATATTGTTTCACCCGCGATGGGTAAAAACCGCCAAACGCCACGTAGCTTGCGCCTGCTTGTTGTGCTGCATGTGCGAGGTGCAAATCGCCATAGCAAGAAGCACCCACGATTTTATCTGCGCCAACTTGCGCGCGTACCTCTGCCACGCTGGCATCGGTGCCACCAACGTGTATTCCATCCGCATCCAAGGCAAGGCACAACTCAATATGGTCGTTAATGATGAAGGGAATGGCGTAACGCTGACACAGACTTTGCAAAGCACAAGCTTGTTGCATGCGTAACTTGATATCCGCAAATTTATGCCGGTATTGCAGCAACTTAGCGCCACCTTGTATGGCTTGTTCGCTAATGGCAAGCAGCCGGGCAGTATCATCCCAATCGGGCGTTACCAGATATAAACCTGCGAACTGAGATGGAAGAGTCGGCATTTTTTCTTTCTATTTTAGATACGACAAGGAATCAATTGCCCCGGTGCGATCGCATACGCTTGCGCCAGACTGTCTTGGGTGTAGCGCTGCGCATTCTCTAATGCTTCTGCCATTGGTGCGCCTGCAGCGAGTTGCCCCGCAATCGCGGATGCCAGCGTGCAGCCACTTCCGTGGTAGCTGGCAGGCAATCGATCCCATTGCCATTGCTGATGATGTCCATCGGCGAACCAATGATTGTTAACTTGCGTCCCGGTACCATGACCACCTTTGATGAATACATCACGGCAAGCAAATTGCAATAGTTGCCGCGCTTGTTGGACTAGGTCGCCAGTTGCAGGGCACAGACGCTGCGCTTCCGGCAAGTTGGGTGTGATCAGAGTGGCGACTTTCAATAGCGGCTGGATGACCTGCTCCGGCGCATCGCCTAGCAACAAGGTGTCGCCATGCCCGCTGGCCAAAACTGGGTCTAACACGACTGGAATATCTGACATGCCCGGCCGACTTTGTACGATTTCAGCCACCAACTCTGCGATACATTCTGCATTAACACGATGCGCGACAATCCCAATTTTGATAGCCGCAATTTTGCATTGCTTGAGCAAAACTCGGACTTGATGCCGGATAATGTCCGCATTGACCGCATGCACCGCAAATACACGGTCGTTGTCTTGCACGGTCAAGGCGGTGATGATCGTCAAGGCATGTGCGGCCTGCGCTGCAATCGCTTCGCTATCAGCCTGTATGCCAGCGCCACCACTGGGATCGTGTCCGGCAAAAACTAGTACGCAAGGTCGCTGTCTTGTTTTCGGACTGGTAGCAACATTGTCGGATTGATTGGCAGATTTATTCTCCAATGAATTTTTTATCATCTTCACTAATGCCACTGATGCCACCGATGCCACCGATGCCACCGATGTCATACCACCCGACCTGCCAACGGCGAGGATGCCGAGGCTACAAATTTTTTCGGAATACGTCCTGCCAAAAATGCCTCACGTCCCGCCTCCACGGCCAAGCCCATCGCACGGGCCATCCGGACTGGATCATGCGCACCAGCAATCGCCGTGTTCATCAAGACACCATCGCAACCCAACTCCATGGCAATCGCAGCATCAGAGGCGGTACCAACGCCAGCATCAACCAACACCGGCACAGTAGCTTGCTGAATAATCAGCGATAAATTCCAGGGATTGAGTATCCCCATACCCGACCCAATCAAGGATGCTAAAGGCATGATCGCAACACAACCGATGTCTTCTAACATCTTTGCCTGAATCGGATCATCGCTGCAATACACCATCACATCAAAGCCGTCTTTGACCAAGATTTGGGCCGCTTTCAAGGTTTCTGGCATATTGGGAAATAAGGTCTTTTCATCTCCCAATACCTCCAGCTTGCACAGCTTGTGGCCACCCAATAATTCACGTCCCAATTGCAAGGTGTACACCGCATCTTCCGCGTTATAACAACCGGCAGAATTTGGCAAGATCGTGTATTTACTCGGTGGCACCGCATCCAATAAGCTAGGTGCATTAGGATCTTGCCCGATGTTGACCCGACGGATGGCTACCGTAATGATCTCCGCGCCACTGGCCTCAGTCGCCAGCCGTGTCTGCTCTAAATCTTTGTACTTGCCGCTACCAACTAGCAAACGCGAACGGTAAGTTTTGCCAGCGATGATCAGACTGGGTGTGTGTTCTTTTTGCATAAAAATTCCTTTTCGTGAATTTCATCTATTTTTTAGGGGCGCACCTCGCGCACTGAACTGGACGAAGAAAATGAGGTATCACATCAACCGCCGCCGATGGCACGCACCACATCGACCTTGTCTTGCAGCTGCAAGTAATGGCTAGTCCATTCCGTGCGAGCGACAATCTGGCGGTTCACGGCGACAGCAATCGCCTGCCCCGACAAGTTCAGCGTCACGATCAATTCCTCCAGCGTTTTTTCCTCACTGAGCTGATAGGGTTCACCATTCAATACGATATGAGTCATGGCAAGGGCTTATTGTTTTCTGTAGATTTCTGCACCGGACTTAACGAACTCAATTGCCTTCACTTCCATCCCTTGTTTCAACGCAGCGATCTCGGTAATACCTTGTTTGGCGGCGTAATCGCGAACTTCTTGCGTGATCTTCATTGAGCAAAAATGGGGACCGCACATTGAACAGAAATGGGCGACTTTGGCAGAATCCTTAGGTAGCGTCTCATCATGGAATTCACGCGCCTTATCGGGATCAAGTCCGATATTGAACTGATCATCCCAACGGAATTCAAAGCGGGCTTTAGACAAAGCGTTATCGCGGATTTGCGCACCCGGATGTCCCTTCGCCAGATCGGCTGCATGAGCGGCAATTTTGTAAGTAATGATGCCGTCTTTGACGTCGACTTTATTCGGCAAACCCAAGTGTTCTTTTGGCGTGACGTAGCACAGCATCGC
The DNA here is from genome assembly GCF_040544445.1 of Undibacterium sp. GrIS 1.8. NCBI lineage: Bacteria > Pseudomonadati > Pseudomonadota > Betaproteobacteria > Burkholderiales > Oxalobacteraceae > Undibacterium > Undibacterium sp. GrIS 1.8. The sequence goes on from NZ_JBEONQ010000046.1 coordinate 7,964, forward strand.
CGTACCATACCAGCCAATTTGTGCGGCACCGATACCAGAAGTGATGTGATCGTAACCCGGTGCAATGTCGGTCGTGAGTGGTCCCAGCGTATAAAAAGGCGCTTCGTGACATTGCTCTAACTGCAAATCCATATTCTCTTTGATGAGATGCATAGGCACATGACCAGGGCCTTCGATCATGACTTGCACATCATGCTTCCAAGCGATAGTGGTCAGCTCACCCAGAGTTTTTAATTCGCCTAATTGCGCTTCATCATTGGCATCGTAAATCGAGCCTGGGCGCAGGCCGTCACCCAGACTAAATGACACGTCATAGGCTTTCATGATCTCGCAGATGTCTTCAAAATGCTCATACAAGAAGCTCTCTTTATGATGCGCCAGACACCATTTCGCCATGATCGATCCGCCGCGAGAAACGATACCGGTCATCCGTTTTGCCGTCATCGGCACATATTGCAAACGCACGCCTGCATGAATGGTGAAGTAATCCACGCCCTGCTCCGCCTGCTCGATCAATGTGTCGCGGAAAATCTCCCAAGTCAGATCTTCGGCCTTGCCATTGACCTTCTCCAAAGCCTGATAAATCGGGACGGTACCGATTGGTACCGGTGAGTTGCGGATGATCCATTCCCGCGTCTCATGTATGTGTTTGCCAGTGGACAAATCCATCACGTTGTCGCCACCCCAGCGAATTGCCCATGTCATTTTTTCGACTTCTTCACCAATGCTGGAAGTCACTGCAGAGTTGCCGATATTGGCATTAATTTTGACTAAAAAATTACGCCCGATAATCATAGGCTCAACTTCTGGATGATTGATGTTGGCGGGAATAATGGCGCGGCCACGAGCAATTTCTGAACGCACAAATTCTGGTGTAATCAGATCCGGGATTGACGCACCGAAAGATTGCCCCGGATGCTGACGACCCATGACCTCAGCCAGTTTGTTACCCATAGGGCCAGAGGCTTTCAGATTAGCGAGATATTCCTGACGTTGTAGATTCTCGCGGATCGCAATGTACTCCATCTCGGGCGTGATGATGCCCAGTCTTGCGTAGTGCATCTGAGTGACATTTTTTCCGGCTAAAGCACGGCGTGGCTTACGCTTGAGATTAAAACGCAGCTCTGCCAGCTTAGGATCGTTGAGTCTTTCGATCCCGTAATCGGAGGATGGGCCGGACAACTCTTCCGTGTCATTGCGCTCTGCAATCCATGCACCACGTACCGAGGCAAGGCCGGATCGGATGTCGATTTTGACCTCTGGGTCAGAGTAAGGTCCTGAGGTGTCATAGACATAAATCGGTGGGTTTTTTTCGGAACCAAACATCGCTGGCGTATCGGACTGACTGATCTGGCGCATAGGCACACGAATATCAGGACGACTGCCTTGAATGTAAATTTTGCGGGAATTTGGTAACGGCTGGATTGCGGCTTGATCGACTACTGCGGTAGCGGATAGAAATTGTGGATTGGCGTTCATTTTTGCTCCCATTAACGTGCACATTGTTGGTGGCAGCGTGGGAGGCTTGAGGTGCGCACGGTGAAGATGATGAGGGTTTGAGTAGCCCCGTGCGGCACTAATTTGCTTCCCTTCGCTGGCATTATCCAGATCAGGTTCAAGGGTATTTCTCACCCGTCAGCGTGTTATTGCTGGCAGGACCCCTAGCATTTCTCTTATTCAGTTGCGTGTGTTCAGTTACGTTTATTCAGATACTAGTTGCGATACTTGTTTAAAAAATTATTGCATCTTGTAGCTTCAAAAGCATCTCAAAAACTAGCCGCATTATAACGACTTTCTGTTAACAGATCGTTTGATTTTTTTAATTCGTATTGATTTCTTTGCGCTTTACCGGCCCGATGACTTCGATTAATTCCACCATATTAGCGCTGATCGCCGCGGACAAATCATGATCCAGAATCGGCATTGCCTGTTCGTGCGGCACCAGCAAACGTGCCAGTCCATATGCGCGATTGCGCCCGTGCGCTTTGCCCAGATATAAAGCCATATCCGCCATTTGCATGGCTTTTTCCCAGCTACAAACTTCTTCTGGAATGCCTGAAAATGGCAATGAAATAAAGCCCGCCGTAACGGTAAGAGGGATGGCATTCTCACCAACCTGAATCGGATTTTCGCCAATAGAAGACAGCACGCGCTCGACTAATTTTTTCAATTGAGCAGGATTGGATTTAGGTGAATAAATCAAAAATTCTTCACCACCCCAACGCAATACCATATCCGTATCGCGCACCGTTTTTTTCAAGCGATGGGCAACTTCCATCAATACACTGTCGCCGATCGCATGACCCCAAGTATCATTAATTTGTTTGAAATGATCGATGTCCAATAAGAGCAGACAATCGGGATTATCACTGTCGTTTTCGCGCCGCTCTCTCTCACTATTAAGAGCCCGATTTCTCATCATCTCTAAAAACGAGCGACGGTTATAGAGTCCGGTCAAAGGATCACGCACTGCATGGAACTCTAATTGCAAATTCGCTTCGACCAATTTTGCATTCGTTTTTCTGACGCGGCGGTACAACAAGAAAATAAATACTCCAGCCATCACCGTCAACATGGCACCGAGCAAGGTGATGACTTGTTGCAGCCGACGATTTTTTATATCGGCATCTTTTAACTGGTTATCACGGCCTAATAATTCGATCTGCTTTTGCCGCTTATCGGCATTAAATGTCTCTTGCAAAGTGGCGACAGCCTTGGCACTTTCTGCTTTGAATAAATCATCGCTCAGCGTCTCTTTCTTATGCATGGTCGCTACTGCTTCTTTGTACATACCAGCGTGCTCATACATGAGGCCAAGCTCGCCCAAAATACCCTCCACATTGGTTTTGGAATCGATACTTTCAAAGTAGGCGATCACGCTATTTATTTTTTCTGCGCCTTGTGCAATCTTGCCTTGTCCACCGAGTGCAAACCCCCAGTTGACATTAGCCAGCTGCTTTAAATACTCATCGTGAATTGCATCGGCTTTTTCATAGGCGATCTTGGCAGTATGCTCAGCCTCAACAAAATTATGCATGATCAGATATTGATCGGCGATATTACCGAGGGCGCTAATTTCTACCGCTGGGATGCCAGCATCACGCGCGATATTGAGTGTCTTTTGAAAAGAACTGAGCGCATCTTTGTTGCGGTCTAACTGAGCATAAGCAACACCCTGCACCATGGTCAGAGAGGCTAAACTTTTCAGATCGGTGGTTGCTGAAGAAATCGCCAAGGCTTCATCTACAGTCGCCAGCGCCTTCTCTGGATTTTTCATCGTGGTGTACAGGCGACTGATCGAGTCCAGGTGATACAACCTGGCATGCGCTTGCCGGCGTGGTTGCAGATCCGTGAGTTTAAGTGCATCCAGATAATAAGACAGTGCAAGTTCAAACCGTCCGGTCGATGCATACACCGCGCCAAACGCACTGCTGATACGCATTTTTAGCTCCGGATCGGACGAAGCTTTAATTGCATCCTGAACCTCGGTCAGCTTGGCAATACTTTGCTCGGGATGTCCATCATCAATCTCATCAAACGCCTGATTGACCTTGGCAAAATTAATAGAACGCTGATCACCCTCTTTGACTGCCAAAGCCATTAAGGCTGCATTCACCTTTTTCGCGGAACTCGCCTTACCAGCGTCGTACAGCAAGCCAATCATCAGTTTGAGCGCTTTTAATTTGACTTGATAACTGGCATCGGCCGGGAGTTTTTCTTGAAAGCTTTGCAACTGCTTTAATGCATTGGCATTGTCGGTATCACCAAGAATCTGAATCTGATCAATCTGCGCCAAATCTGCAGCCTCATCAGCGCGTGCGGACGCCGCTGTCAGGCCAAGAGCCAGCAACAGAACAACGGCGCGGGAACAATGCAGTATCAGTTTATTGTCAAACATACGCTCATACAGAAATGCTTCTTCGTTATTAGGAACTTCTAAAAATGAGGATATAGCTTTGCTTGCGGACGGCAACTGGCTCTGACGAACCAATTTGATTTTTAAAATCAATGACATGCTAGCATTTTAATTGACGCTTTCTTCGGCATTCTGAGCGAATACCCATGCTGCGATGCAAGCAGACCACAAAGCATGATTGCGGACGGATTTGACTACGGTCGCAGGCTTGATCCAGTTAAGATATTAATATACTCAGGAGATGTATATTTAGACTGTCCATATAAAGTCTAGACAAATCGCTATTTTCCATAAAAATAATGGGGAGTATATTAAAAATCAAGCTAAATTAAGCTGATGTCAATACAAAAAATCCCGCTACTCTGGTACTTATAAGGCATTCCATCAGTACATCCCACACTTTATTAACCCTAATCTAAAGCTAACTGGTAGCCAGCGATTGTCTGCTTCAATCCAAGCGCATTTAGCGGGCAAAAAAAGAATATCCGAAATCGAGCCGATTTTATGCAGCATATCTTATGCAGCATATTTTAGATTTGATACGGCTGTCCCTTATAATCAAGGATTGAGCAAACCAACCAAACCTAGATCACATCATGGAATTAGCCAAGTCATTTGAGCCCGCCGACATCGAAGCATTTTGGCGCACAGAGTGGGAAAAGCGCGGATATTTCGCCGCCAGCACCGACGCCAGCAAACCCTCTTTCAGCATCCAGCTGCCGCCGCCTAACGTCACCGGCACACTGCACATGGGACATGCATTCAATCAAACGATTATGGATGGACTGACGCGTTACTACCGTATGCGCGGCCACAACACGGCCTGGATACCAGGCACCGACCACGCCGGTATCGCGACCCAAATCGTGGTGGAACGCCAGCTCGATGCACAAAAAATTTCACGTCATGATTTAGGGCGTGAAAAATTTTTAGAAAAAGTCTGGGAGTGGAAAGAAAAATCCGGCTCCACCATCACCGGCCAAATGCGCCGCATGGGTGCTTCCGCCGATTGGCAACGCGAATACTTCACGATGGATGCACCGCGCTCCAAAGTCGTCACTGAAGTATTTGTCAAACTGGTAGAACAGGGTCTGATCTATCGTGGTAAGCGTCTGGTCAACTGGGACCCGGTGTTGGGTACTGCTGTGTCCGATCTGGAAGTTGTGTCGGAAGAAGAAGACGGCTTTATGTGGCATATCCGCTATCCGTTTGCGGATGGCAGTGGTCATTTGACGGTAGCGACTACGCGTCCAGAAACCTTGCTGGGCGACGTTGCAGTCGCGGTTGATCCCACGGATGAGCGGTATATCCATTTGGTCGGCAAAATGTTAAAACTGCCACTAACGGATAGAGAAATTCCCGTTATCGCCGACGAGTATGTTGATAAAGAGTTTGGCACAGGCTGCGTGAAGATCACGCCTGCGCATGACTTTAACGATTATGCGGTTGGTCAGCGTCACAAACTGGAATTGATCAGCGTACTTACACTAGATGCAAAAATCAACGAGAACGGATCAGCGCCTTATCAAGGCATGGATAGATTTGTCGCCCGCAAACAAATCGTCGCCGACCTCGACGCGCAAGGCTTATTAGAATCCGTTAAACCGCACAAACTAATGGTGCCGCGTGGCGACCGGACCAATGTCGTGATCGAGCCGATGCTGACCGACCAGTGGTTTATGGCGATGAGCAAAGCCGCACCAGAAGGCACGCATTTCCCGGGCAAATCCATCGCCGAAGTCGCGCTAGAAAAAGTTGCGAATGGTGAAATCAAGTTTGTACCGGAAAACTGGAGCACGACTTACAACCAATGGCTGAACAACATCCAGGACTGGTGTATCTCACGTCAGCTCTGGTGGGGTCATCAAATACCAGCGTGGTACGGTGACAATGGCGAAATCTTCGTGGCACGTAATGACGAAGAGGCCAAAGCCAAAGCAGATGCGGCTGGTTACACTGGCGCGTTAAAGCGTGATGACGACGTATTGGACACTTGGTTCTCCTCTGCGCTGGTGCCGTTTTCCACCATGGGCTGGCCGGAAGAAACTAAAGACATGGAAATGTTCTTGCCATCGTCGGTGTTGGTGACTGGCTTTGACATTATCTTTTTCTGGGTAGCGCGCATGGTCATGATGACGGCGCACTTCACCGGGAAGGTGCCTTTCCACACGGTCTATGTACATGGTCTGGTGCGGGATTCTAGCGGCCAGAAGATGTCCAAATCCAAAGGCAATACGCTCGATCCGATTGATTTGATCGATGGCATCAGCGTGGATGATCTGGTCGCTAAACGCACGATTGGCTTGATGAATCCTAAGCAGGCAACCGCGATTGAAAAAGCCACGCGCAAAGAGTTTGCCGATGGTGTTCCGGCGTATGGCACAGACGCCTTGCGCTTTACGATGGCGAGCTATGCATCACTTGGTCGCAATATTAATTTCGACCTCGGTCGCTGCGAAGGCTATCGTAATTTTTGCAATAAATTGTGGAACGCAACCCGCTTTGTGCTGATGAATACCGAGGGTCATGATTGCGGTTTTGCCGCTACGGTGACGGACGCAGATCTGGATTATTCGCCAGCGGATAAATGGATCATCTCCACTTTGCAACACGCCGAGGCCGAAATAGAAAAAGGCTTTACGGACTATCGCTTCGACAATATTGCCTCGGCCATTTATAAGTTTGTATGGGATGAATATTGCGACTGGTATCTGGAAGTCGCCAAGGTGCAAGTACAGCAAGGCACACCAGCGCAGCAACGTGCAACCCGTCGCACTTTATTGCGCGTGCTGGAAGTGATACTGCGTCTGGCACATCCGGTGATCCCGTTTGTGACAGAAGCCTTATGGCAAACCGTCGCGCCGCTGGCAGGCAAGACCTTAGATCCAGCTGGCGATTCCATCATGCGCCAGCCTTATCCTTTGGTGAACACCGCCAACATCGACACCGTTGCCGAAGAATGGATGACCGCGCTGAAGTTATTGACCGATGCCTGTCGCAATCTGCGTGGTGAAATGCAATTATCACCGGCGCTGCGTGTGCCACTGCTATTACAAGCAAACGATGCGAAAGAGAAAGCACGTCTGGAATCCTTCGCACCGTATCTGCAAGCGCTGGCAAAGTTGTCCGAGGTACTGGTAGTAGATGCTCTACCAGATTCCCCAGCGCCAACATCGGTCGTTGGCACCTCTAAACTGATGCTAAAAGTTGAAATCGATGTGGCAGCAGAGCGCGAACGTTTAAGCAAAGAAATCGGCAAACTCGATACAGAAATCAGCAAGGCGCAAGCCAAGCTGGGTAACGAAAGTTTTGTTGCACGTGCGCCAGCACAAGTGGTTGAGCAAGAGAAAGAAAGAATGGCCAACTTCTCAGCCACACTAGATAAATTGCGCGAGCAGTTTGCCAAGTTACCGGCAGCCTAAACACTAGGCGATTGTGGTGTTTTCTCTTTATTAAAGTAGATGCTCTAAAAATTAAGTACGTGGCGAAATCAACGCCACGTACAATTTCTGTCAGCAATCTAATAACAAGTTTAGAGCTAAAGCAAAATTGTACCGACTAGATGCTGCAACGCAACTAAGACAGTTTTGAGTCAGTCCTAAAGCTAAAAACTTTAATAACGGAGACACCATGCAAACAAAAAGATTCCTCACCCTGTCGCTGTCTATCTTGATAGCCTCCATCAGTTCATTCGCGCTTGCACAAGAATCGACGCCCGTGGGTCTGTGGAAAAGTATTGATGATCAATCAGGAAAACCCAAAGCACTGATACGCATCGTCGAGAGTGGCGGCGAACTGCAAGGCAAAATAGAAAAACTTTTTCTGGAACCCGGTGCCGACGCCAATCCAAAATGCGACAAGTGTGAGGGCGTCAACAAAGATCAAGCTGTGATCGGCATGACGATTTTGTCGGGTCTAAAAAAAGACGGCGATGAATACACCGGCGGCCGTATCTTAGACCCCGCCAACGGTAAGCTATACCGCAGCAAATTAACCGTGACAGATAACAACAAGAAACTCAATGTGCGCGGCTATATCGGTACACCTTGGTTCGGACGTTCGCAGGTTTGGTTACGGGAGCAATAATTTAGCACTGTGACTCACTGGTCACCGCGACCTGTGAGTCGCTGCAACATTATTTAGTTTTAGTTTTAGTTTTAGTTTTAGTTTTAGTTTTGGTTTTGGTTTTGGTTTTGGTTTTGGTTTTGGTTTTGGTTTTGAATCAGCTTTTGATCTGAATTCCGCTTTGGCGCTGCCATTTGTGCAAGGCAGAAAATGGGAAAAGAAGTGTCCTTGTCTGAGCGAAGCGAGTTGTGGACACTTCCCATTTTTTGCCTTGCACTAACGGGAACCCGAAGGGCAGCGACGGTGCGGTCGCCTTTTTTGGGTTAGCTTTTTTGGCGAAGCAAAAAAGCTAACTAGCCACCGGTCTACCACCGGCCAGCAATCCAAAACAAACGACACGGTTTGCACGCAAAGCAATGTGCATCACTGATTGATGACCGAGTTCTTTATATTTCTGAAGGAGCTAATTGCGGTACCCTCTTAGCCCGAAACACCTGCGTATCAGCATAAAAATCCTCATCCTGCACCACCCACCATCCAGGCAAACCCAACACAGGCAATGGCGTGTAATCAGAGGTAGATAAACTCAAACTAGCCAAGCCCTGCGCAACCAACTGATCCAGAACATCACGCTTAGCATCAGCGTCCAAAGTAAAAAAATCGGGTTCAACCCGCACCACATACGCATGCGCCGTAATGGCTTTATACGGCTGCACCAACTTCTCCATCAGCGCATGACCAAATGCCCATACCTCGGCTTGTTGACCAAACATCGGCCGATAATGAATAAATGCCTGCTGCCACTGATGCGCCCGCAATGCCGCGATTAAACCGTCGCCATCGACAGAATTCTCTACCACTAGCAAGGCAGAATTTTCATCAAAAATCGTGGCGGCATCGCGTGCTGCTCCGCGCGATTTCCCTATGCCGTGTTGGGCAATCTGTGCAGCTTGCAAAGCATTTAATTGCTGTTTTATTTTGGGGAAAGTCAGCCATACCAAGGCATTAAAAAAATCATGCAGATTTTCTCGCGTTGGTACTTGTCCTGTCGTACTGATAAAGGTCTCATATGCGGCGCCATCCGGCAGCGCGTCTTGTGCAACAAAACGGATTGCTTGCTGCCGCTGATTGCGCACATCTTTTTTTTGCGCGCAGGTATTGATATGGCTGCGCCAGTCATCCGACATCAGCAACTCTTGCGCCGCTGGTCTGACTGAGGCATACCAGGCTTGCGTCCAATCGATGCTGGAGAAAAATGTGTTCATGCTTGTGCCTATGTTGATACTCAGCCGCCCTGCTTATGGCTGGGTAGCAAACATCTTCCAGGCTAAGGTTTCACCCGCATTGAGCGGCACGATACTGGTGTCGACAAATGGCAATTCGGTCGGCATGGTCCAGCTCTCACGCTTGAGAGTAATCGTGCCTGTGTTACGCGGCAACTGGTAAAAATCGGGACCATTTAAACTGGCAAAGGCTTCCAGCTGATCCAGCGCACCCACCTGGTCGAAGGCTTGGGCATACAGCTCCATCGCGTGCAAGGCGGTGTAACAACCGGCGCAACCGCAGGCATGCTCTTTTAAACCTTTTGGATGGGGTGCAGAATCCGTACCGAGGAAGAAGCGCGGGCTACCCGATGTGGCCGCTTTGAGTAAAGCAAGGCGATGCGTTTCGCGCTTCAACACAGGCAAGCAATAATAGTGCGGACGAATGCCACCTTTAAAAATCTCATTGCGGTTGTACAGCAAATGATGGGCGGTAATCGTTGCTGCAATCGGACCCTCGGCGCTGGCAACATACTGCGCCGCCTCGCTGGTGGTGATATGTTCAAAAACGACTTTCAGCTCTGGCATGTCGCGGCGTAGCGGAAGCATCACTCGGTCGATGAAAACCGCTTCACGATCAAATAAATCGATTTCTGGATCAGTCACTTCTCCATGCACTAAAAACGGCATGCCGACTTCTTGCATGACTTCCAGCGTTTTATAGCATTTGCTCAGATCGGTGACGCCGGCATCTGAATTGGTGGTGGCACCAGCCGGATACAACTTCACTGCATGGACGAACCCACTATCTTTTGCACGACGGATTTCATCTGGCGGCGTGTTGTTGGTCAGGTACAGCGTCATCAATGGTTCAAAACTCATCCCTGCTGGCAAGGCTGCCAAAATCCGCTCACGGTAACTGCCCGCCTGTTCAGTTGTGGTGACCGGTGGCTTGAGATTAGGCATCACTATCGCACGAGCAAACTGCGCAGCTGTATGCGGCAAGACGCTGGCAAGCGCTGCGCCATCGCGCAAATGCAAGTGCCAGTCGTCAGGCCGCGTGATAGTGAGCTGGGAGGTGAGCCCGGAGGTGAGCTCAGTAGTGAAGTCTTGTGGAGATGTTGGTACAGCTGAAGTGGTTTGAGTAGGCATGGCGGCTCGCTTGTAATCGACGCCGCCATTTTACCTTTTTTGCGCCATTCCACAGCGAATCAAATATACTCCATCTATGTATATTTTAATTGTCCATATAAAGCTTGGACAAGTAGCCCCATTTTTTTAATAATTTAATGGGGAGTATATTGATTTTATGGAAAAATAGCTTCAAGACCTAGCTATATTTCTCCATATATTTATTCAATATTCGAGCCCTACTTACACTGGATTTATATCGGTTTCGCCAAGTCTTCTGGCACATCAATATCATGCAATATGCCAGGATCATCTACCGCGATCTCTGTCACCAGATGTTGCTGCAACAATTTGCGCGCCCCTTGATCGCCGCTTAAAGCTAATAACTGATCTAAATATTTTCTGGAAAATCCGACCGGATTACCGCGTTGACCTTGATAAACCAAGACGCCAATGTCGGCACCAGCTTGCATTGTATGAAGTAATTTTTTGATTGAATCTGGCTTTACATAAGGCATGTCAGCTAGGGCAATGATCCAGCCGGCATAATCTGCACTTTGCTGTAATCCATGTACTAATGACGCAGCCATTCCCTGCTCTGCATTAGGGCATACGGTTAGCATACAGCCAGTTTTTTGTAAGGTAGAAGAGAGTAACTCTAGAGTGTCGGTAGAACTTGTTGCGGAGAGTATCGCTAAGCTATCGGGTAGTACCGCGAGTAAATTGCGGGCACTGTTTTCAGCAACAAGTTGACCGTTGGACGTGAATTGCAAGAGCTTGTTCTGATTGCCAGCGGGATCAAAACGGCTCCCTTTACCGGCAGCGAGCAGCAAGCCACGCCAGTCTTGTTCGTGGCTTGCAGTGCTGGTCATTGTGTGTTTTTTGAGTGGTTTATTTAATACTGGCGAATTTTGCTTCCAGACCTTTAGCATCAACTGCACCAGGGATACGGGTGCCGTCGCTAAAGATAATAGTTGGTGTGCCAGTGACACGCATTTTTTTACCTAGCTCAAGAATTTTTTCATTCGGCGTCATGCAGTTTTCAGCCGCAGCTGGCGCTGCTTTACCATTTAACATCCACTCATCCCACGCCTTGTTGCGATCGGCAGAACACCAGATATTTTTGGATTTGACGCTAGAATCTCCGGACAAAATGTTATACATAAAAGTATAAACCGTCACATTATTCACGCCTTGCAAAGTCTGGCGGAAGCGTTTGCAATAACCACAATTCGGATCTTCAAAGATAGCAATTACACGTTTGCCATCACCTTTTACCATCTTGGCAGCAGATTCCAATGGCAGATCCGAAAACTTCACGCGGCTTAAATCTTCTACCCGCGCTTTGGTGTAATTGTTGGAGGTACGGGCATCTACAACATCACCAAAAAACAAATATTCGGCTTTTTGATCAGTATAAATAATATCGCTACCAATACGTACTTCAAACAAACCTGCATAGGGGGTTTTGGTAACAGAATCTACTTTGGCCCCAGGCCCTAAACGCGGCACAACCAATTTTCTGACTGCTAGCTCGTCCTTGGTTTCTGCAACCGCGAAGGCAATCGGCATTAACAATAAAGCAGCAACTACTTTCTTCATACTTATCTTCATACGTAACATATTGAATATCAATCTATAAAAAAGGCGCACAACAATCAGCGTCCCATTGCGTGAGAAATTAGTTTTCTTTTTAAGACAGGCAAACGATCGAGCAAGTTCAATCCCAAGTTACGCGCAATCCGAAGCGGTGTCACATTGGTAGCAAATAAGCGGGACAAATTGTCCGTCATCAATTGCATCATCAAGACTTCTTCGCGTCGCGCCCGCTGATAACGCCGTAATAAGCGGGCATCACCGCAATCACGAGGCGAATCACGACCGGAATCTGACTGCGTCAATAACTTGAGCAGAGCAGCGACATCACCAAAACCTAAATTCATGCCTTGACCCGCCATCGGATGCACCACGTGAGCAGCATCACCAATCAATGCCAGCCTCGGCGCGATCATAGAATGCGGCCGTACCAAACTTAACGGAAATGCCTTGCAATTTTGCGGCTCAAGCGGTGTTAATTTACCAAGCAGAGAACCACAAAATGGCGCCAACCTATCGGCCAATGCAGCTAAAGGCTCATTTAAAATTTGAGCGGCCAGACTATCAGGAGCGGACCACACAAGCGAAACTCGCTGTCCGGGCAACGGCAACAAGGCAATAATACCAAGTTCTTCTAAAAACCATTGATGTGCAACGTCTCTGTGCGGTTTTTCACAAGCAAAATTAGTAACCACGCCTTGCTGTCCATAGGAACGATAGTCCTGGCCAATTTCCGCTTGCCCGCGCACCCAAGACTGTCCACCATCAGCGCCGATCAGCAGGGAGGTCGTTAAGTGCGTACCATTTTCTAACTCAACAGAGGCAAAGCGTTCAGTCACATCAAGCCGCGAAGCACGACCCACAACCTGCGTTAAATTTTGTGCGAATTTCAAGGCATTATCGAGAGCCTGATTGAGATTTTTATCCTCAACAATCCACGCCAATTCATCAACATGCGCGCCATAAGCATCAAACCCCAGCTTGCCATCCGCAACAGCACTACCACCAAAAATCTGCATTGCATCAACCTGCGCCACACGCTCTTGATCAAGCGCAGCCCAAACTTTTAACCCATCAAGCAAATCATGGGCAACATGATTCAACGCATAAACTCTGACGTCCCAATGATTAATACCATCTGCAGAATCTGATTTTAAAATCGCCTTTGGCGGCACAGAAGATGTAGCCTGAGCGCACAGCAAACTCACCCGCAAGCCCAACTGAGACAAGGCCAAAGCAGCCGCTTTACCAACAGCACCGCTCCCAATAATACATACATCGCTGTGATTTGATTCTATGGACATAGCTGTTTTAGACCTTCCAACCAAGGAAAATAATCGCCCTATTATACGGCAGGCTAAGTTGAGAGCTGATTGACGCAATGAAAGCCAAACCGCCAAAGACAGGCAATATTTTTCATAAAAAGCTTGCGTAATGCCAGACAGGTCACTATAATTCTTCGTCTTGGCCTGGTAGCTCAGTCGGTAGAGCAGAGGATTGAAAATCCTTGTGTCGGTGGTTCGATTCCGCCCCGGGCCACCAAGGAATATGCGGCTCACAGCAATGTGAGCCGTTTTTTTTGCTCCGCAATTCTTGGCTTGCTCCGCAATTTCCATTTCATTCTTCAATTTTCTAAAATTATTACCTTGTCGGATTAACACGATCACCACGTCTTTTTTTAATGTAATGCTCCGTCATTGACAAGTTTTTGTGTCCAAGCTGTTTCTGTGCTGTTCTGATATCCCCACTCGCATCGGCAGTATCTGTTCCGGCCTTCGCACGCAAATCCCTCAGCTGATATCCAGCCACCCGCCCCGCCATTTCGGATTGTCCTCCTAAAATCAATTGCGACACCAACTTTTTCCTTAACCGCCGAAACCGTTGACCAATTGCAGACGCCGTCACTTCCTCGCCTTTTTCATCAACAAGCAGAAAATGATTTTTTGCCTGTGTTTTCTCCCGATGAAGAAGTAACTTATTGGTCAACTCTCCAAGTTCAAATAACTTTCCATTCTCGTCACTCAAGTTCATACGGATCTTCTGCCCGGTTTTACCCTGGACGATTTGAATGATAGAAACGTCTATATGCTGCGGACTCATGGCAAAAATATCTTGCGACCTCTGGCCAGTCAGGTATAGCAACTTCATGAAACTTTTCAAAATTGGGTCTGCATTTTCCATCACAAAAAAGAAAATTTCATCCTCCACATAATTTGACCTTCCTATCTCCTTATGCCCTTTCACGCCAGCACAGGGATTGGGACTGGAAGTCAAGCCCCAACTTCTACAATGATTAAATAACGTACTGAACAAGGCCTTTTCACGATTGGCCTGAATCGGAGCATCACATCTCCATTGCAAATATTGCGCGACATGCTTCGGCTCTATTTCATCCAATGGCGCACTTTCAAAAAATTTCAACAGATTCCTGGAATGACGGACGTAATCTCGCTGAGTATTCGATGCTCTTTTATGTAGCTCATTTTTTGAATATCGCTGCCATGCATCCTGAAGTGTGATTTTTTTTATTTCAAATTCATCAATGTCAGGTTGATAAAGATGTGACCACTTTCGAACCGCCTCAACATAATTGGATCCTAATGGAACTTCATGACGAGGCTTTTTTCCAGTGTCAAAATAGTAGAAAATTTTTCCGCTGCGTTGTTTCCGACGCCGCATCATCGGCGGTAGATCCTTATTAATTTCTCGGACTCTGGCCATCATTTTACCTTCGGTTTCCAGCGTGACTTTTCGATCACGGGTTCGCACTTGGATGAAGGCTCAAAAACAGAGCGCGGTATTTTTGGCACGCCGTGCGCTGACAGATAAAAAATCATCCCGATTCTCGCCAAATGCCGCACCTGCTTTGACTTTGTTTTAAACCCAGTCAAGTCAAATACTTCCTCTTCATTCAAAAAAATAGATTCCATGATTTTTCTCTAAAAAAGTTTATGAGCGAACTCATCGGCATTTCAACTAATGCTAAATCACAAATCGGTTTTAGCAAGGGGGCTAACGCATGTAGGTTAAGGTATTTGTCGTTGAAAAATGCCCAAGTTCCTGGCTCACAATTTTCAAGCCGTCATTCCATGTAAACCCTATTTTTTGCAGATCTATAATTCTGTTTTGCGCGTAAGTGTGTCGAAGTCCATGCCCACCTGTCGACCATCCAAAAATGGAAAAAGAAAGTCGTGAAAATCGTTGAGAAAAACTATGTCCACCAACTATGGAATATCTTTTAATGTAATGGACTCCGCGTTGCGTTTTTTTTATTGGTAATGCGAGGCGGAATTGTTCCAACTCAACTGCAATGTCATTGGGAACGTGAATGCTTCTTTTCAGCCCACCTTTTCCGATAACGACATATCTACTTCCCAGTCCCATTCCTTCAAAACGCTCCGTTAACCATTCTCGTTTATCCTCATAAACCTCACTTGGCAAAGCAATTGTGTCGAGTTCGATCGATCGCAATCCAGCTGCCGCTGCAAGCCGTATCGCAAACGATAATTCGTCAGATGCCACATCTAAAAGGCAATCTATTTGAGACGTTCGGTATGCCCTTGGCACCAACAAAGAGTCTTTTGTACTAACCACATATTCAACTTCAAGATTAAAAACTAACGCCAGAGATTGCCTATAGCCATCAATAGTTTTTTGTACGCAACTGCCTACTCTCGAAGCCAAGAATGTCCCCACAACGTCACTGTCAATGTTTACAAATGGAACGCCACTTTTCTTGCACCAGTCATAAAATATTTTGACGCATCCCATATATTTTTTTTCAGTCAAAATTGAACTGATACAGGGAGTTTTGTCACCAACTAATTTTCTGTTGAAGCGAGAATTTCCATGCTTAACAATTTTTACGACAACAGTTTTTGACTGTTCAGCCGTTGGACGAAAGCTGGTCATGATTGCTCCTCATTTTTTACACGTTGATGTGGCCAGACGTCGTCGTTATGTTTTTTGACAAATCTGTATACTTTTTCAGATGAGACTATTAGCTTGAAATTTTGTTTTATTAGTCGGGCGACCTTTCTTTTTGAGCTACGTTCTGCTCTTGCCCATAATAATATTTGGGCCAAATGTTCAATGAGGTCTCTATCCTTAAAGTCTCTCACTTCTCTTTTATTTTTATCTCGCTCGCAAAGTGCATCGACGTCACGCTGAGCTTCCTCTCGGTTCAATTTTTTTATGCTCATTACTATCTCCAAAGAATCGCTACCCAATAAAAATTTTGTAAGATCAACGATCAAGTTTTTTATTAATCATATGATCGGCGCGCGAAAACATGCGCGACTGGCCCCTTTTCCTCAAGATAATTGAGCGGCACGGACTCATCTGCCAAATGATTTTCAAAAAAAGAGAAATGGAAAAATGACTTCCTACGAAGATAAAAAAAGGGAGATAAATGAGTGAATTTACTGAGAGAAAAAAGCAGAACGTAAAAAATCGATGCTCAAATATTTTTTGAGCACGTTTCTACGATCAGATCTCAAGAAGATATAGCCACGCCCAGCTAGAAAGCACGGCCAGCTACTGATATCCCCAAAAAAAAGGGATGGGAGTACAATTTTTAGTGAATTGCATCCTAGAGTGATGTGTACAACAAAAACTGCAACGATACGACAATGTCGTTTTAAAACAAGAATCCCTCGATGGGGAGGCAAGCTTAACTTAAAAAGTTTTCTTGCTCGATAATGCATTCTAAAATGCAAGTACTACTTCACAACGATTTCATTGTGCCACCTTAAATTCCTAAAAACAATATCCAAAGTGGTTTTTTGCACTAAATATTGAACATATTGGGCGCAGAATTGGGCGGCTGTGTTGGGCGAAACTAGTGCCTTTCTGAAGCTGGTAGCAGCGCCGCATAGGATTGGGAATGGTACAGAGCAGCGTTCCGCAATATTGGATTCGTCTCATATCAAAAAATCTTCATTTTTGTATTTATATATTTGAACTCAGCACTGTCCAGCTCACTCTTTACTCTTTTTTAACTCCACCAAGGACTTGCCAAACACAATTTCCCCCTCCGGCATCTGTGACTGTGCCCGTTCCTTCATCCCCTCAAAATATTCCAGGTCGATTGGCCCCTCGTCCGATTCATAGCGAGGCACGTCCTCTTGATGCACACACTTCGGCCTTCGAGCATCAATGACATTTTTGGTTGCCGGCCCTGCTTTGGCAGTACTGCTTGCAGCATTCGGCTTGGCCTTGGCACGCCGTTTGTTTTCTTGTGTTTTCTTGTTCATCACCATTCCTTCATTTTGATTTAGTCGTTTTCAATCGATCCCAGAATGGTGCTCTTCGCCTCGAGCACATCCTGTGGCGTGACGTTCGCGATTCCGTCTCCACGACTTCGCCCGATCATATGATTTACCGCTTCCTGCAAAATGGCCGCGGCGTCGGCAATGGACACCTCACTACCAATTATGCCGGCAATGCTTTCA
Source organism: Undibacterium sp. GrIS 1.8 (assembly GCF_040544445.1). Lineage (NCBI taxonomy): Bacteria > Pseudomonadati > Pseudomonadota > Betaproteobacteria > Burkholderiales > Oxalobacteraceae > Undibacterium > Undibacterium sp. GrIS 1.8. The sequence continues at coordinate 25,387 of NZ_JBEONQ010000046.1, forward strand.
GGGTTGGCAACATCCGTAAATGCTGCCTTGCTTTCTTGAAGCCATTGTTGAATGAAATTAGTTAATCCGATTTGATCGGGTAGCGGGAAGAACAATTTTTCTGTGAAATGCCCTCCCCTCAATGCCGCTGGGTCAATATGGTCGGGATGGTTGGTGGCGGCAATATAGACGATGTCCTTAATTTTTCCACCGGCGCCATCCATTGCAGTAAGCAGTTTGTTGGTCACCGATGTCACGTTGGATCCCTTGCGATTGGCAAGGATATCGTCGGCTTAATCGATAAAAATGATACAAGGACGTATATCTCGTGCTTCTTTTAAAATACGATCGATTTCTTTTGCATCGTTCATCAGATCATTGCCGGAGGTACTGAGAAATGCGAAATCAGTCTCCTTTGCAAGGGAACGGGCGGTTTCCGTTTTGCCTGTACCCGGCTGGCCAAACAGAAGTAAGCCTGTTGGAACAGTTCCGCCTAGCCTTTCTACTGCTTCAACGTCTTTCATCCGCGTCGCTGTTGATTTGCATTTAAAACTGACCCACCGGGGGTGCGGACAAAAACTTGGACTACTTGGAGGTAGTTCATGTATTCATACGAAGACCGCATTCGCGCGGTTAGACTCTACGTCAAACTTGGGAAGCGCATCGCGGCGACCATCCAACAGTTGGGCTACCCGACAAAGAATGTCCTGAAGAGCTGGTATCGTGAACTCGAACGATGTTGCGATTTGCCGGAAGGCTATGTGCGCTCGAAGTCGAAGTATTCAAACGATCAGAAAAAGGCGGCTGTTGAGCATTACCTAAGCCACAATCGTTGCATGGCTGGGACCAGTAAGGTGTTGACGATCACCCTAAACTAAGCCACTTTTTAGAATAAATTTCATCCAAAACTGAGCCACGTGATTGAATTGCCTGCTTAACAAATGAGCAGGGAGACATGGAGTGATCACCGTGGGCATGTTAGCCAAAATAAGGCGGATGTATTTCCGCGACAAACTCTCGCCGCCATCTTAGACCGATCTAGTTTCTTTCGAAGCACGGCATTTCCATGCGCATCAACGCCATGAATTTGAAATACATTTTTAGCTAAATCGATTCCAATTGTAGTAATGATCATTTTGGACGCTCCTTTCATTTAGGGGGTGTTGCCGCTCCCATTTTGGCACATCGATGCCGTTTGAAAGAGGGCGTCCATTCCATTAGAACCCCGTGATGTAGTCGTATGCCAGGGGATTAGCCTTTTAGGTAATAAACGATATCGTATCGGTACAGGTCATCGTGCCTGACATGACTTTGCGTTCTTTGACTACCGTACCGTGGGCATAGAGGACTTTACGATCAATGCTGAGCGTTTCAGGGTCACTAGAAGGCTCCCGCTGAGTCGTTGCCTTGGTAGTCCGAACAAGACTTCAATTCAAACGTATTAGCAAAGTAAGCGTGATTACTTTTCCCAGCCAGGATCAACAAGTTTACCGTTGTACATTTTTGCATCGAGGAAGTCTCCACCATGCATTTTATAGACCCATCCCTGCCCATTTAGGCTACTTTCTCGCACGTCCCATGCCAAAAGTACGCCATTATCTTTGAGACGAAATCGCAAGACGATGGCACGACCGCGCGCTGCTGCTGCATAGTTAAAGACCTCGACGGGGATACGGCTAAGTATCTCGATGGTATAGTCTCCAGTCAATTTGCCTCCTATCCAACCCCCGTTTTTATAATCTGAACGTATATCAGTTCCCTCACGCCAAGTGACTCTCGCCCAGCGTGGAAATGACATATTGCCGCCACCACTTGAGCTTTCGCCGCCATTTTGATGATTCAGAAGCAACGGTCCAAATAGTACATTTCCTGCGTCATTGAGTGCTTGTACTCCAGCCTTCTCAGAGGCATCTGCTGCTAAGTTATATACGACGACCATCCCCATACCTTTCAACTCCCTGTCCGTCTGAGGCTTACCTGCTTGTGCGCATGCTGCCAGCAAAGGCAGCAAGGCTAAGGCAACTAAAATTGTTCTTTTCATCATCTGCTTCTCTTCCTTTAATTTACGGTCATGTTGATGTTGTAGCCATTTGCCTTTAGCCATTGAATATAGCCTTTGGCATCGACCGTCCCCGTGATGTAGTCGTAGGCCAGGGGATTAGCCTTTTAGGTAATAAACGATATCGTATCGGTACAGGTCATCGTGCCTGACGTGACTTTGCGTTCTTTGACTACCGTGGGCATAGAGGACTTTACGATCAATACTGAGCGTTTCGGGGTCACTAGAAGGCTCCCGCTGAGTGGTTGCCTTGGTAGTCCGAACAAGACTTCAGTTCAAACGTATTAGCAAAGTAAGCCTGATTACTTTTCCCAGCCAGGATCAACAAGCTTACCGTTGTACATTTTTGCATCGAGGAAGTCTCCACCATGCATCGTGTAGTGGAACGCTGTACAAGATGCGACCTCACCAGCTTTACATCCAGGAATCGGCAAGGTTTCCTGAACGTCCCATGCCAAAAGTACGCCATTATCTTTGAGACGAAATCGCAAGACGATGGCACGACCGCGCGCTGCTGCTGCATAGTTAAAGATCTCTTCAGGTATGCGATTTAAGACTTCCACTTTGTAGTCGCCAACGACTTTTCCAGTAGTCCAATAAAGCCCTTTGGCATCGTCTACTCCGTCTCGCCAAGTAACCCTAACCCAGCGAGGGAATGACATGTTGCCACCACCACTAGAACTCTCACCGCCATTACGATGATTTAAAATCCCTGGTCCAAAGAGTTCATTTCCCGCGTCAGTGAGTGCTTTTACACCAATCTTCTCAGAGGCATCTGCTGCTAAGTTATATACGACGACCATCCCCATACCTTTCAACTCTCTGTCCGTCTGAGGCTTACCTGCTTGTGCGCATGCAGCCAGCCACGGTAGCATGGCCAAGGCGATTAGAACTTTCCTCTTCATCATCTATTTTCCTTCCTTTAATTTACTGTCATATTGATTTTGTATCCGTGATCATTCAGCCATTGCAAATACGCCTTTGCATCGACTGTTCCTGAAATATAGTCACTGGTATTTGGATTTGATTTATAGGTGATGTACTTTACTGTGTCGGCGTAGGTCATCAGGCCTGTTGTGGCATCGCGTTGCTTGACAGTTGTGCCGTCAGTGTAACGGACGTCACGATCCTCACTAGTGGCAGTGGGGCCACCATCTGGCGCTCCCGATAAGAGATTGCTACTCTTGTCATGGAGTACTGGATTAGAGATGATCGTGTTTATTGACGGGTCACTACCCATTTTCACTCCTGCTGCGTTGGCCTGATCAAGCATCCACACCATCGCGACTTTAGCCAGATCTTGGTTAGGAAAACCGCCACCGATATCTGAATGCGCCCCTAAAAAACCGCGCTCTAAACGCGTAGTACCGCTAGGCATAGATTTACCTAAGATGGACTCAGACGGAAAAGAAACCGCGTTCCCCCTGTATTCATTCAGCGCTACGGCATGCACAACGTATTTAAAAGCGTCAGGAATTTGTAGTTGATAACTGCCAGTGTGAGTGCTCAACACTGTGTCAAATAAGCCCATAAAGCGGAAATTGACTTTCTGACAGGCGTCTTTTTCATTTTGATCTTTATAACTATACCAACCATTACTATTCGTCTTTGCCGCAATCTGATTGGCAAAGTCACGTGCTTCTGCCGAACCCCGACTAAAGCCGGTGATGTCGATGTTAAAGGCGGTATTGTCATCCACGGAATCTGAATAATCTCTTAAATTCTTGAGCATCGCATCAATCCTCTCTTTCCCTGTAAACGCCTCCGCAACATCGCCTTTGTTACCACCCTTGTACCAGGGATTTTCTATTCCTGTAGTAGGGTCTTTAGTACCTGGACCAGTTATGTAATAGACTTGTCCGTCTTGATATTGGTTTTTAAAACGGACAACATTCGACAAGGTTGCCGAATTACTTTCATCATTCCCGGTGCCATCAAACGCAAACAGAATCAGACCCGATGGATCAATATATTTCAGCGGATTATTGGCGACATAGGCATAGCTGTTGATGCCGCCCCGGAGTCCCAGCGGATCGGGTGTCAGGTATTGACCCCGGCTTGGGTCGTAATAGCGATGATCGTTGTAATACAGTCCTGTTTCTATATCCTCGTATTGGCCTGGCAGGCGTAGATTAAATGCAAATGTCGTCTTATTCTCAGCATGCGCTGCCTGGATCAATGTGCTTGCCTGAATGATCTTTCCATAAGGGCTGTACTCTGCTTGCCATAGAGGTATGGCATGCTCATTGGTCACAAGTTCGGTCGCGCCCAGGTGATTGTTATGCAAATAGGCGATCGCATCTGTTGTGTCGAACCAGGCATGCCATGCGGTGGCGATGTCCGCCGTCATTTGACTCATTGGGGAGGTTTCTGCTTGGCTGAGTGCACTCCCTTGTGGCGTATCGGTCAGGGCAATGGCTTGCTCTGCCAGATAGAGGTATTGGCGGGTGATCTGTCCTTTGTCGTTGAGTTCTGCCACTAGCTTGCGGCCTTCGTACAGATAGCTGGTCTGTGTGTTGGCTGCCTGTTTGCTGATGCGTTCGCCCAAGTGGTTGTAGCAGTAGGATGCTAACGTGCGATTTTCTTGCCGCACCTCTAGCAGTTTGCCCATGGCATCCCAGACATACTCGCGTTGGCCAATATGTTCGAGTTGGCCGCTGGCGTCGTAGCGTGCTTGTTTAACATTGCTGTTCGTGCTGGCCTCATCAGTATGGTTATCGCTCTGCCAGCGATTGGTATTGGGTATGTAGGCGGTTTTTACGGTATGGCTTGTGGTGTCCGCTGGATCGGTAATTCCTTCTTGGGCCAGCAAGCGGTTGCCTGATCCGTCGTAGAAATAACGCTCGTAGCTAGCCGATACCGCTTGCTTACTTAGTTCGCTTGCCTTGCTTGGTTTGGTTTGACTGATGCTTGAGGTGCTGCTGACGATTAAGCGATCTTGCCCATCATAGGCATAGCTCCGTAGGGCGTTTTTGCTTTGGCTTAGTAGCATATTGCCTTGCACATCCCATAGATAGCGGTGATCGATCAGCGCTTTCGGATCTGCTGCCAAGCCTAATGCGCCGGGTAGTGCGGGTGTCGTGGATGTTGTGGGTGTTGCCGTCGTTTGTTTTTCTGCTGCGTAGGCGGGCGTGATGCCTAGTAAGGCATGCATAGTGGTGCTGGTCGTCGTGTTCTCTGGTTTGGCGTTGGGATGACGATAGACAATCCTGGCCAGCACGCCTTCTCTGCTGCGCTGGTAGCTGGCCTCTATACCATTACCGTAGGTGAAATACTTCAGACCAGCAAGGTCACGCTCAATATTGTTGACAATTGGGGTGGCGGGTAATAGCCAGCGCAGCCATGCAGTCTTAATCAAGCTGCGCTGGATACCGGTGACTTGACGCTGACCATTACGTTGGTAAATGAGCGTGCTTCCATCAGGCAGGCTGATAGATTCAAGCAGACCTTGGGCGTCGTAACTATAACGGGTGATGCTGGTGGCCAGGGTGCCATTGGCGAGTTTGAGGATGACCGTCTTGCTTGCTAGCCGCCCTTGGTCATCATGGCTGTAACGTTCGGTCTGATTGGGGTGTGTGACGCCGACCAGACGCGTTCCGGCGTATTGCCAGGCGGTGATCGTTTGTTTTTTCGCCGGATCAGTCGCGTTTGCATCTACGACGGTTTGCCGTATGAGTTGGCCTGCTACGTCGTAGGCGTATGTGGCGCGGTTGCCGCTGGCGTCCGTGCTGGCGATGATCTTGCCTGCGCCATCGTAGGTTCGGGTGACGGTGCCGCTATCAGGACTGATGATCGCGGTGATGCGGCCAAAGTCATCTCGTACCGTATTGGTGGTAGCGCCATTGGGGGCGATCACCGTGTTGATCTGCCCTAATGCATCGTGCTCAAAACGGATCGTGGTATTTTGCATATGTGCTTGGGCAGTGTTGGTTGCATCTATCACTTGTGTCAGATTGCCCATTGTGTCGTAGCGATAATGCTTCTCTCGACCTAGTGCATCGGTCATCATGTCGGGCAAATCTTGGTCATTCCAGCTAATGTTGCGCTGGGCGCCGCTGGTGTCAGTGATCGCAATTAATCTACCAACAGCGTCATAGGCGTAGCCTTGGGTTTGTTTGATATTGCCTGATTGCGTGCTTGTTTCAAGCAAGTTACCTTCTGTGTCGTAACGATTTTGCTCAAGAATCCCTAAGTGCGAAGCGCTCCAGCTATTAAGCCCGGACTTGTCGAAACCCCTATGCATCAACGCTTGATAGGATTTTCCTTCGCCGATACCAATCTCTATCGGTCTATCAAGCGCATCGTATTGCGTGCTTTGGGCAATACCATCACTGGCAGAGGCAACTAATTGATTGCGGGCGTTATAAGTGAAGCTCGTTTGGTGGCCTTCTGCATTGACAACCTTAGCAATCCGGCCGACTGGATCATATTGAATGAGGCTCTTGAAATTACCTGGCGCAGTCAAGGATGTCACTGCATTACCTTGGTTGTCCCATTCGACGCGAGTTATGTCAGAGTCAATCGGAGTTCCCGTTTTGCCATTGGGTAGTGGCCCATCGATTTCCGTCAGCAGGCTACGGCCATTGATCGTGGTGTAGCGATAGTTTGTCGTGCGTGCCAGCGCTGTTGCAGATGTTTGTTTGCTTAGTGCTGGTGACCAGCCACTCTCCGTGACGCTGATCACTTGGCCTTTGTCGTTGTAGATATTTCTTGTTTGTATTTCTTGCCCGGGCACGACACTAGGGCGAATAATGACGCTTGGTTGCGGGTTGTTGCCGCCGTATTCGTAGCGCACTTGCCATTTGGCCGGATCAGCCTTGCCATTGGTTGGGTTGTAGCTGATCTGGCTGATTTTGGTGATACGACCCTGGTCGTCAAAGTCGGTTTTGTTACCGAGTAAAGCTTGGCCTTGTGCGTTAAGCTGGATGGTTTCGATCAGACGCCCTTGTTGGTCGTAGCGGTAGCGCTGGTTACTGGCGCCGCAGGTGGCACAGCCAGCACCACGTATTTCCAGTAGGCGAAACTCACCGGCGATAATATCGTGTTTATAGACCGTCTTTTGTCCGAGGCTATTGGTAAGAGTAGTTTGTCCGGCAACACTGGTATCCAGGCTGACTTGGTTGACCTTGTCTGCGCCGCTGGTGTAGTT
>NZ_JBEONQ010000047.1:0-31262 GCF_040544445.1 Undibacterium sp. GrIS 1.8
TCCACGCCATGATTGCCACTCTTTAAATTTATCCTGTTGCTATTGTCTCATTTGAGGTAAACACTCTGCTTGGCTTTTTATCGTGCAAAGATCTCTGATATTAATAAATAAATATCAACCCGCCGATTTTACCGATGATACTTCAATACTGTCGCCAATAAGCTTGATTTGTACCGGATGATTTGGTAATAAGGCCGGGAATCCGGTATCAAAGGTGCGGTAAATCCCTGCAATTGAGACCAATTCCGCCTCCATGCTCAGGGCAAAAATCCTTGCCTCGGTATTGCCAGTTGCGCCTGCTAGCGCACGACCACGCAACGGTGCGTAGATGTGGATGCTGCCATCTGCAATGACTTCGGCACCATTGTTGACCGATGCGGTGATGATCAGATCGGTACCGCGTGCATAAATGCGCTGGCCTGCACGTACCGGAGTGTCAATCACCATTGCCGGTAAATGGCTTGCGGGGGCTTGCGCTGCCAGTGCTGCTGATGCCATTACAGGCGCCGCCGGCTCAGTAACAACTTCGATTGCAACTGGCTCTGTTGCCACCAAGGTCTCTTGTCGTGGCCGGCTCACTACATCAATACTCAGGCCGTGAGCACGGATCGCTGCATGATCTTGATCTAATGCATTGCGAACAGCGACAGGATTTAAGCCGAAGGATTTGAATAAGGGAATTAAGGCCGCCCAATCGAGTGGTTCGGAGGCGATATTTTCGACATCAATGACGGCAAATTCATCATCAAAAAAATCTGGTGTTCCCGCCGTCATTTCTTTTAAAGCAGCTTCCAGCGTTGCCACCGGTGCTGCATGCAAAATGAGGGCAACTACGACTACAGTGGAAATTTTGATTTCTACAGGCTTGTGCGTCAGGCTGTTTTGCATAAGTGGCAAAGGGTCGCAAATTAAATGGTAAAGGCAATCATTGCCGTAACAGGAACTTCTACAATCTCATTATCAGAACGGAATGCCAGTCGGCAGTCTGGCAACCGAGCGTCCATCTGTGATTTTGTTCAAGTTTCCCCATGTGGTCTGCATCAATTACAGACCTTGAAAACAATACAGGACTCATCCTACCAATTGATGAGCCAGATTGCAAAAAAAACAGGCGCCAGATGCGGGAATATTATGCTTAGCAGACAGCTTGTATCACTTTGGATTGTCAGCCGGATACTGAATTCTGACCCGAACTAAGTTGTGTTAATCGCTCCGTCAATACCAGTTTTTCTGCTTGAAGCTGTGCTACCAGTGCATTGAGCCGCTGGATCTCGATATGCAGGGGATGTTCTCCGGAGGTCGTAAGTGCGGGAGCTAGTTCTGCGCTGCTATCTGCTTTTGTTTCCGCCGCGGGAGTTTTGGCTTGCCTGCCGGACGACTTCATTTCTCGCACCGACTTGGCCGCTTGTTGTAATTCTTTTTTACCTCCGGCGACAGCGGCGATTTGCTGTTCGCTAGGGAGTGACGCAATCGCTGCTGCCGCACTGATAGAGATGGTGCCCGCGCGCACTGCCTCCACCAACGCAGGTGAGGCCGCTTTTTGGATTTTTTCAATCTGGGTGACCGCGTTGCTGCTGATGCCTGCGGCTTTAGCGAAGTCGTCACGGTTGACTTTAGATTTTGGCTCGACCGGTTTGTCAGTCGTTGCATCGCCATTCAACTCGGCTTGATCTGGCGCCGATAAGTCGCTTACTGCACCAGATTGTTGCTGGGTGCGGGAGGCGACAATCTCTTGTTTGCGTAATGCCAGCATGCCACGCTGAAAGTCAGTGACGCTGCGGCGTCCGATGTGATTATCGATCAGCCATAACACCACATCTTCCATGCTGTTGAGGCTGGTATTTTGTACGGTTTTGAATGGCAGGCCATGTTGCTGGCAAATGGCATAACGATTGTGTCCGTCAATCAGCGTATCGTCCCATAGCACCAGCGCATCACGGCAACCTTCCCGCAGGATGCTGCGTTCCAGCGCTTCGTATTCATTTGGGGTGAGCGGGTCGATCAGAGCAACTTGTGCGCGCAGGTCTTGATTGATTTTGATATTCATTGAGGATGGAAATAAATGGTCGTGAACTTACATGTTTGATTGTGATGCGCATGAGTGTCATGCATCTAATTCTATTGTGCGCTGACATGGACAGATTGGTGGTCGTTATGTCAGAAGCTTGCTGAAGATTGGTCTTTGATTAAAATATACTCGCGGTGAGTATATTTTAATCGTCCAGATAATCCTTGGACAATCAGGCATTATTTTAAAAAATCATAGGGAGTATATCGGAAAATGCGAATGGCACGCCAGCTGGCGTCTGATTGCTAAGTTAGTCCAAGCTCAATCCTGGATCAATTCAGGCTGTCCAGTGACGGCAAAAATCTAGAAAATAAGCCAGACGTGCGGATAGCATTTTATGCTGATGATGGATTAAATAAAAGCGCCGTTCTAACTTGGGGATGCTGGTCTTCATCTCTACCAAGCGACCGATACTGAGCAAATCCGCGACCACGCGGCGTGACAGGCAGGCGACCCCCAGACCTTCTGCTGCTGCGTATTTGATGGCTTCTGAATTGCCAAATTCTCCTGCAGGTTGCAAGTGGTGCAGATGCGGCAACAGTGCATGTTCGACGGCCTCACGCGTACCAGAACCGGCTTCGCGCAAGAGCCAATTAGCGCTGCGCAGCGCTTTAAGCGGAACCTTGTCGCCCGGTCTGCCAGCCAGGATGGGATCATGCGGGGCGCAGACGATAATCAGCTCATCGCTGATCCACGGCTCCACTGTCAGATCAGCCTGATGGCAAGGGCCTTCAATCAAGCCAATATCCACTTCAAAATTGCTGACCGCCAGCGCGATGTCGCCAGTGTTGGCAATCGTGACATTGGGATGATGCGCGCCGGAAGTCGTCTGGCTCTTGTTGTTCATGGTGTTCAGTGCGGCCATGATCGCAGGCAGCAGATAGATGCCAATGGTCGTGCTGGCACCGATGCGAAGACCCGCGCCAGATGTCGCATTCTGATCCAGAAATTGCTGTTCTATGGTGTTGGCGGCATCGAGTATCTGGCTGGCTTGCGGTAACAAGAGGCGGCCATTGTCATTTAACATCAGGCGCTTGCCAACACGGTCAAACAAACTGGTAGCCAATCCACTTTCGAGTTCATTGAGGGCAGCGCTGGTAGCCGACTGCGACAAACTCACCGTCTCAGCAGCAGCCGTAGTGGTGCCGGATTGTGCAATCGCCAGAAAAATTTGTAGCTGTCTGAGTGTCAGGCGCATAGAAGAAAAGCTTGCGTAGATGCGGTCACGATCATGTTCACGTTGCCGACTTTCGCGCCCGGTCAAGGCTGTCATCTGTCAGCCATAGATCTGTTTGTAAAAACAGTTCGTCGCAATTACGTCCTTGGCCTATTCTGTCCATCACAACAAAATCGCTGACTTGATGCAGCGCGATCAACGGATGATGCCAGACGCCTTTAGCATAATTGACGCCCTGAAAACCGCGACCCAAAAATGCCCGTAAGTGTTCTACTTTGAAATCACCGGCAGGCGCAACGACGACCAGATATTCATCCTCTGCATTTTGCGTCACGGGAATAAACGCCTGACTACCGAGAGGATGACGTTCCATGATCGTGATCTCCATCGGCAACGCGCGCGGCTGGCCACGGAAAAGACTAATGATCGTTTGCCCTCCCTGATCTGCCGTATCCGCACTGGTCAGTGCATGGTAACGTTCAGTCGTACCCTGATTGATGGGATAGTGTCGCGCACCCTCCAGCATAATCACATCGCCAAAAGCGGCAAAGCTGCCGCGGTTGAGAAGTTCGATGAGAAGTGCTGGCATAGGGTTCTAACAAAAAAAAGTAAAAATCGAACGAAAAAAATTCAGAAAAAATGTGACGATAATTACGTCAGACGACTCCACAAACGTAGCCGCGACACACCACCGTCCGGCACAATATTAAACCGGATATGCGTAATAGGTCCTAGCGACTTGATCTGGTCGGCATAATAATGCTGATGATCCATTTGCAGTTTTTGTTCGCTTAATAGAACTGGCCAGAACATCGCCTGTGTGACCAGAGAAGTATCCGTACCGCCAGTCACATGCGCTGCCTGAATTGAGCAGGCATCAGGGAAATTCCCCTTGAAATGGCAGGTATCGACTTCAATTTTTTCTACAATACCCGGATGCGCCAGCGCGATGATGCACCAGTCATTCCCCGGTTCGCGACGACGACGGGTTTCCCAGCCATCACCCATATTAACTCCACGTCCTGGCATTAACATATTGGATGCCAGACCAAAATGCTGATTGGCTGCAGCGACGACATAGCCCCCGTTTTCAACAGAAATCAGATCGAATAATTCTGTGCGGTCTGCTATGTCCCAATTCGTTTGCGGTTGTCCGTACACACGCAATCGGGCAACGCCACCATCGGGATAAATATTCAGTCGCAGGTGGGTAAATGCCTGCGTCGTCTTAATCTCGTGATAGTGATGGCTATTGCCTTGCAAGTTGACCGAGGGCAGAATTTCTTGCCACTGTGTTTGCGCATCAGGCGCACCGTCGGCGACATAAGCGGCTTCCAATGATGCTGCAGGTGGATAGTTGCCAGTAAAGTGACTGGTATCGATATCCACACCCTTGATCACGCCAGCGCGTGCCAGTTTAAGCACGCACCAGTCATAACCGCTGACACGCTTGCGACGGGACTCCCAGCCATCCATCCATTTGCCGTTGGTGTCGTATTTGCCGACAATAAATACTGCTGGATCGGGATTGAGCATGCGCGACATTTCAGCAAAAAAATCGTCACTGCAAGCAAGGGTAGCCGCACCCAGGCGCGGATCGGCGAGATTAGGATAGCGGCGCGTAAAGTCGGGAGCATTTGCATCGAGTTGAATGATGGCCATGGGATTCTCTTCTCTTAAGTGTTTTTAGGATTTACGCAACATTGTCCCAGCAAGGCGTAGCGACGAAGGCAGTACTTTAGTACGGCGAGTCGCTGCAACGCAGCTGGGGCATTTTTGCGTAAGTCCTAGTTTTAATAAATAGGGCTATTGTTTGATCGCATGAAGGTAATCGTCACTTTGCGCCGTTTTCAACCCAGTGCGCAATCGTCGCGCGCTCGGCATCGGTGATATTAGTGATGTTCCCCATCGGCATAATCTTCTGTTGCACCACTTGCTGATAAATCAGTTGCGCCTTGCCTTTGATTTGGGCCGGATCATCCAGCATCAGTCCTTTTGGCGCCACCGCCATCAGACTAGGTTTGGCTGCATGGCATTGGATGCAGCGTAACTGTACGATCTGCTGAACCTGTGCAAACTCTGTATCGACTTTGACACTCGATGCAGGCTCTGCAGTTGTCCCAATCGAAGCTGTGGGTGTAGCTTCCAAAGTAGCAGGTTTTGGCGCAATCCATGCTGCGACTGCCGCCAAGATGACAATCGCTGCAACAGGAAACACATAGTTGGTATTGCCCTTATGCCTCAGAATAAAAAACTGACGTATCAACACGGCTGCAGCCATGATCAATACCAGCACCAACCAATTATGCTCGCTGGCATAGGTCATGCTGTAATGGTTGGACAACATCGCAAACAAAACCGGCAGGGTGAAGTAGGTATTGTGGACGCTGCGTTGTTTGCCGCGCTGACCGTAGACGGGATTAACCGGCTCGCCCGCGCGCATCGCCGCAATCACTTTGCGCTGCCCGGGAATGATCACAAAAAATACATTCGCACTCATGATCGTGGCAATCATGGCACCGATGATCAGGAAGGCAGCACGGCCAGAAAATAAATGACACGCACCCCAGGATGCAGCAACCACATACGCCGCTACCAGCACCGATAATAGACGAGTATTTTTACTTAACGCCCGGCACAGCAAGTCATACACGATCCAACCCAAAACCAAAAATCCCAGCGCTAAAACTACCGCTATCGTTGGCGTCAGATCAGCAACCCGAGTATCAATCAGATAGGTTTTTGCATTGAATAAATACAGCAGCGAAAATAAGCTAAAACCCGATAACCAAGTGCTATACGACTCCCAATAAAACCAGTGTAAATCGTCGACCAGTTTGGGTGGTGTACCGGTATATTTTTGCGGATTATAAAAACCGCCACCGTGTACTGCCCACAACTCACCGCCGACACCTTGTTTTTTTAATTGCTCATCCACCGGCGGCTTTAAACTATTGTCCAGCCAGACAAAATAAAACGACGAGCCTATCCATGCGATCGCGACGATCACATGCAGCCAGCGTAGCAGCAGATTGGCCCACTCTAATAAATATGCTTCCATGCTTTTTTGCTTCCCTTATTTGAATCTTGAGTGAGTTCAGTCTAAATATGCAAATTGAGGCGGTTCAATTGACTCGGGGCAAATTTAAATTCGTCGCCTCAAATTGTTGCCGCAAATCCTTGGCTCAACTACCGCGATAAGTAGAATAACTCCATGGCGTCACCACCAGCGGAACGTGATAATGCTGCTGCGGATGTGCGACGCCAAAGCGTAATGTCACTACGCCAAGGAAGCTGGGCTCTGGCAAGTTGACGCCCATTTTTTGGAAGTAACTGCCGACATCAAAATCGATCTCATACACACCGGTATTGAGCGCATCGCTTTCCAGCAAAGGCTGATCACAGCGACCGTCGGCATTGGTCTGCACGGAACAAACCGCGATCCGTTGTCCGTCTTTGATTTGATAGAGTTGAACGGCAACGCCCTGACCGGGTTTGCCATGTGCAGTGTCTAGTACGTGGGTAGTTATACGTCCCATGATGTGTCCCATCCTGATTCCTTCACGATTAAAACACTAGCTTTGGGGGCGCTCTTGCTGGTTGAAACAGGCCTGAAAATTGAACTAAAAATTGGCCTGAAAACGAGCTGAAACTGACGAGCGACCTTCTATTATCGAAGTGTCGGGATGGCGACTGATTTTATTGCTCTTTATTATTGATAACGCTCGTCGATAAAGAAAATAAAAATACTGATCGCCTGAAAATATTGACAACAAAAAAATACAATATTGTAGACAATAGTAGGGAGGTAATTTCTGACTGTCAAACAGATTTTAAAATAAATGCCGGATTGTACTGGTTCTTTTGGCGATGTAATTGGGTTTTAATCACTTCGCCCATCCATTCCAGCCATTGCGGATACTGATGAGTCGTTGATGAATTACTGAAATTCAGCACCCGACTCTTTTTGTCATTAAAAATCGCTTGTAATTGTCGACAATCTATATTTTAATGAACCGATCATCCAGATCCTAAGTAAAACAATGAACGACACTCTCAAGCTTGCCGCACTAGAAGGCAAGTCAGCCACAACGGATCAGTCAGCGGAAGAACGTATGTACCGCGAGATCTACGACGCCATCATGGAGCACCGTTTGCCTGCCAAAACCAAATTGGCAGAACAATCTTTGGCTGAGATTTATCAACTCGCCCGCCACGGTGTACGCAAAGTTTTAGGTCAGTTAGCCGCCGATGGTCTGGTTGATCTGGAGCCTAACCGTGGTGCGTTTATCGCCAGTCCCAGCGAGCAAGAGGCGCAAGACATGTTTGAATTACGCCAGAGTCTGGAGCAATTGGTGCTAGAAAAAATTGTGCAGTCGACCAGCCACGACAAAGCCACACAATTAACAGCGCTGCGCGAGATGGTGGAGCGCGAGCGTACCGCGTATATGCAGGGCGACCGCTCACTTTGGATCAGGTTGTCGGCGGACTTTCATATCGAATTAGCGAAACTGAGTGGTAACCAGTTATTGGTCGACATGCTGCGCCGCCTGGTTTCACGCACCACATTATTAATCTCCAGCTTAGAGGCATCTGGCGCACCTGCCAGCGCACAACCTTGTTCGTTTGACGAACATTTAAATGTGATCTCAGCGCTGGAACAAAAAGATCGTGCGACCGCCTTGCATGCCATGGCACACCATCTGGAGCAATGTGCTTGCCGGACCCAAAAGAAGGCGGACAAAGGCTTTGACCTGCGCGCTGCCTTAGGAAAATCTCGCTCTGCATAGGAATATACTCGTGGTAAGTATATTTTAATCGTCCAAATAATCATTGGACGATAGGGCATATTTTATAAAAATAATGGGGAGTATATTAAAAATGAGTGAGAGCACCTATCCACGTGATCTAATCGGCTACGGCCGTCACGTGCCGCATGCGCAATGGCCGCAACAGGCGCGGATTGCTGTCCAGTTTGTGCTGAATTATGAAGAGGGCGGTGAAAATTGTGTACTGCATGGTGATCCTGCCTCGGAACAATTTTTATCCGAAATCGTTGGCGCAGCGGCCTATGAAGCGCGGCATATGTCGATGGAATCGATCTACGAATACGGTTCCCGCGCCGGCGTCTGGCGGATTTTGCGTGAGTTCGAACAACGTAAGTTGCCGCTCACCGTATTTGGTATCGCGATGGCATTGCAACGCCATCCTGACGTGACCCAAGCTTTTGGTGAGCTGGGTCATGAGATTGCTTGCCACGGTTTGCGCTGGATTCATTATCAGCATATGGAAGAAGCCAAAGAGCGTGAGCACATGCAACAGGCAGTCGAGATTATGCGCACGCTGACGGGCAGCGCGCCGCTGGGTTGGTACACCGGGCGCGATTCCCCGAATACGCGCAAGCTGGTGGTAGAGCATGGTGGCTTTGCCTATGACTCGGATTATTACGGCGATGATTTGCCGTTCTGGACCGATGTCACCGTCTCCGATGGCAGTAGCAAACCGCATCTTGTCGTGCCGTACACCCTCGACAGTAATGACATGCGTTTCGCCACGCCACAAGGATTTAATACCAGCGATCATTTCTATCAATACCTTAAAGATAGCTTTGACGTGCTGTATGCCGAAGGTGATCCTTATGGCCTCAATGCACCAAAGATGCTGTCGATCGGTATGCACTGCCGCTTGCTTGGTCGCCCCGGACGCTTCCGCGCCTTACAGCGATTTTTAGATTATGTGCAGATGCATGACAAGGTGTGGATTTGCCGCCGTATTGATATCGCCCAGCATTGGATGGCACAGCATCCGTATCAGAAATAAATCAGAAATAAATCAGAAATAAATCAGAAATAAATCAGAAATAAACGTAAATATTACGATCATCATGCCCACAA
This sequence comes from Undibacterium sp. GrIS 1.8, assembly GCF_040544445.1. Lineage (NCBI taxonomy): Bacteria > Pseudomonadati > Pseudomonadota > Betaproteobacteria > Burkholderiales > Oxalobacteraceae > Undibacterium > Undibacterium sp. GrIS 1.8. The sequence continues at coordinate 9,140 of NZ_JBEONQ010000047.1, forward strand.
CAATCTCACTAGCAGAACTAAACCACATGCACCGCGCCGAATTTATCCGGCTGCTCGGCGGCATTTTTGAGCACTCGCCCTGGGTCGCAGAGAGAGCTGAGCCGCATCGTCCGTTTGCCTCAATCAATGATTTGCACAGCGCCATGGCAGACGCGGTACGTAGCGCGGATACTGGCATGCAATTAGCCCTGATACGTGCCCATCCAGAGCTGGCTGGCAAGGCAGCAGTGCGTGGAGAACTGACAGCAGAATCAACCCGGGAACAAAGCGGCGCGGGCTTAAACCAATGCAGCGCAGAAGAATTTGACCAGCTGCAAAAATTGAATAGCGCGTACAACGAAAAATTTGGTTTCCCATTTGTGATCGCTGTGAAAGGCCATGACCGGCAAAGCATCATCGCGCATTTTACGCGTCGCTTGGCGTCTGATCAAACCACCGAAATGCATGAATGTCTGGAGCAGATTATTCGTATCGGTGGTTTTCGTTTAGCTGATATGGTGGCTGCTTAGGCAATTACTTCGGCAGTTGCTAAGTAGTTGCTAGGTAGTTGATTATGCAGTTGATTAATTGCGCCCTCAGGCTCGAGCTGAGCGTCTGATTAATCAGGCTTACGAAATTCGTTTTCTATCCAGGTCGTTGCGCTGGCTTTCGTTAGCTTAAATGTCGGCGCAACCCGCACTTTGGCAAGTTGCGTGTTGTCCGCATCATGTGCGCTGAGCATCGCATAGGGATCGTCGTCATCCGGCACGATATCCAGACTAATTTTGAAGTCAGCCGTGTCGGTGCTGACCATCAGACTCTTGTGCAAAATGGCATGCAATTGTTGCTCGTGACGGCGAATGACTTCGGATGCTGTTTTTACCAACGTCCCAAATGCATTCGCATCCAGTGGCTTAGGATTTTTTTTATCGCGTCCCATAGTCCAAGGGCCTACCAGCGCAGGTTCTGGCTCATCATCTTTGATCATCGCCACCGCCCAACCTTCGTCATCCTCGTTCTTGATTACGCGCGCAGTCCAGCCCTTATCACGCCACAGCCGCGGCTCTTGGGTTTTGCTATCACTATCTTGGTTTATTTCGTCAGACATAGTAGGTATCGGTCGTATTTGAAGCAGAGGTGAATGGCATTTGAACCATCGGATTTAATCCATTCGATTTAAAACAGCGGACGTGCCGGTGAATCAAAGCTAGGGGGCGTATGCTAGCCGATTTTGCTTCGTCGCGTGAAGCTTAAATCCGCTTCATCGCAGCCACTAACTGATCCAGCGCTTTGCCCCATCCTTCGTGGAATCCCATTGCCTCGTGCTCCTTACGATCTTGTTCATCCTTGTGAAGGGCGATAGCGGTGTACTTTGTCCCGGTGCCGAGTGGCTCAAGCAGGATGATGGCGGTCATCGCCGGGCTGGGCGCTGAGACCAGTGGTCGAAACCCCGGTCCGATAGCGCTGGTCCATACCAGCTTTTTGTTTTCGATTATTTCGAGGTAACAACCCACATTAGGGAATGACTGACCTTCGGGGGATTGCATCTCTGTTTTGAAGGCGCCACCGGGACGCAGATCAATTTCACATGCAATGGTTTTCCACGGCACCGGTGTGAACCATTGCGTAATCATCTCCGGGTCGGTCCATGCGCGCCAGACCAGTTCGGGCGGTATGTCAATAACACGTTCCAGTATGAGATCAAGTGCCGGATCAAGTTTAGGATGGGATAAATATTGGGCAGGGGAGTTCATGATCCTGGTGCTCCTGTTTAAATGACTCTTAGGGTGGGGGTATCGACTTTTGTTACGATAATTTTGTATTTTGATTGTACAGATAGAAGTTCTGGATTTTAGTAGTCCAATCATTCTGCGCCTTACAGGCCAAAAAGACTTGGAGAGGCGCACTTTAACTGGACATCTATAATTTAAATTTGCCATGATTTTTACAATATGCTGTTTACTTGATTTACACAAACAACCATCCGGGCGTCCTCATGTTGAAGCGTTTAGCAATGGCACTAAGTATTTTGATGACTTGTGGAACAGTAATGGCGGAGCCGGGTTACTACTTCGTGTCGGTGTACGACAACAAAGATCAGAAGTCAGTTGATTTCCGTTATTGGACGACGAACTTTCCCGGACGGGGACAAACGATCTGGCCCGAGCTGGGTTTTGGTTATGGCGTGACGTCACGCTGGTACACCGAGATTTATGCCAGCTATATCGGCAGCTCAAGATCCGATTTAAAGCTCGATAGCTGGAACTGGCAAAACGATTATCTGCTGACGCAAGGGCAGTATCCGGTTGATGTTGCCCTGCATACCAATTTGACCCGCGGGCATGATAGCGACGAGGGCTATACATTAGAGCTGGGCCCGGCAATGCAAACCGATTTTGGGCGCTTGCAAGTAAACGGAAATGTGTTTTTAGAGCGGACTTACCGTTCGGTGGATGGCGGCGCAACGCAGATGAAATATCAGTGGCAAACCAAATATCGCTGGAAGCCGATGTTGGAATTAGGCGTGCAGGGCTTTGGTGAATTAGGCGACTGGGACCATTGGGCATCCCGCGATCAGCAATCCCATCGCGCTGGACCAGCGCTATTTGGCAGCGTGCCCGTGGGTAGAGAATCCAGCATTAAATATCAGGCCGCATATTTGATCGGATCGATTTACGGACGTCACGGTTATATGTTCACATCTCGCATCCAGTACATATTTTGAGGCACCGAGGGCGCATCGGATTACATACTTCTTGGAATCGTAATACCGCAGGACTGGTTTGGAGCCAGTCGGATTTAAAACGGCACACTCACAATCGCCTTTAGCAGCCAACGGTCGGACACTGTCGTTAGACCGCGCCCGATACCCAAATTCAGATCCCAGCCTTTGATACTGGTATCGATGACGGCATAGATGGTCTGGCTCTGTTGATTGAGCTGCCCAAGATGCCGGACTGCGCCTATTTCGTTATAGCTCTCTACACCAATATCAAAACCCTGATCGGTTTTATATGCAATTTTAGAATCGATTTCTAGGCTGGTCGGGCTGGGCGCTGGACCTGAAATTTTCCAGTCGATGTTCGCATTTGCCGCTAGTGTCCACCGATCTTTACGATAACCAAAAATACCTTTTAGCTCTGCATTCCAGGGATTCTGGTCGATATGTTGATTCACTCGACCGACTTCCAGATTTGCACCGTAGAAAAAAGGGGATGTTGCATCTTTATCGACCAGATACTTCATGCGGAGTTTTTCGCCATCGACATTCGAGCCGCCATGGGCGTCCCGCGATGTCAAAATATATGCACCTAATTCCCAATTTTTAGTCAGTCCGTAAGAAAATTCTGGCGTCAGTCTAAACACATGGCGTGGCGGCTGTGCGCCTGAATAATCGGGTGTGCCATTTCCCGAGATCACATAGTTGTTATGCAGATCCAATCCAAACTCGTGCGGATTATTGATCTCATCCATATAGACCTGGATTTCTTCCGGTGCAGCGTTGGCTGTCGGGGGAACAGCAGCCAAAAAAGCGCTGCTAAGCAGGGGGAGTAACAAGCTGTAGTGACTGAGTCTCATCGAACTTTTCCAGGTTGCAATCGTGAAGATATTCTTACTATGTAGAGCATTATTTGATGGCTGGCATCTATTGTAGAGGTAGATTGGAGAAGAGTTTTGCTGGCCTTTTTGCAATCTTTTTCGCATTGTTCTTCCCTTGATAACAAGCTTTTTTGCGTCTACATAGTATTTCGAAGAAGGTCTGTATCTTCGTTGTTGACATAGTAGTTAGCCGTCGTATGAAAATATTCCGATGAAGATTATTGTTCGTCTCTACTGTGGCGCATGTGTTGCTGCTTGGTCGGTCCACGTATAGTTATCAATCAGCATCTGATTAAAATCACTTCTCAGTTGTTTGTCTGCACTAATTACTGAAGAAATCGGATTTATGCGTATATTTGTATCTGTGCGAAGACGGATGCTATCATGGATCAGATAATTTAGATGACAAGTATCAGCAGGTACATAATCACAATAAAGTATAAAAGGATGTCCATCTGGTGTTGTATAGATAGCCTCATCGGCCTTATAAATTCCTGTTATTAATGCACGCCGTGGAGAAAGGTCAAAAACGTGGCAAACTAAAAAGTCTTTTGTTTCTCGTCCGCAAATCGACTCTCCCCCGCGTTTATTAGTTACTATCTTTTCTAGCTCCCGCTCATAGTTAAGCGCGTAAGAATTATCAACATCTTGGTACAACCCTCCAAGCCCGGAAACACCTACAGAGGAAATTTGGATGGGGAAATCAAAACACCCTTCTGGTTCGCTCGGGTTGGGCGGAACAGGTAAGTCAGCGGCATTTTCTTTTTGTATTAAATGTATGAATTGAAAACTAAAAAGATCCTCTATTTTGATTCCTAAAACAGTGCGATCAAACGCCAGATAAATTTTTCCATCGCCACCTCCGCTGCAAGTCTTAGGATCATATGAAACTTTTTGATATGCAGCTTTTCTTTTTTGATCTTCCAAATAAGCTACGCGTTTTTGTTCAGCTTGTTTTTCCTTTTCGGCGTTATAAACCCACAAAACCCCGAACAAAATAAGAATGACAAGCACCACCCGTTTGCTATTTTTTTTCAACATATTGTAGATTTAGTTCTTCAAGTGAGAACACGGTTAGTAGCGTATGTTTAGTTGTTACGCAGTTAAAAATCGTGAGAATAGCTTGATTGCCTAGCCGTCACCACAAAGAATTAAGGTTCTCAGATATATCACTATTCTGAGGAAGTGATGAGTAAGCCGGTTGCCAATGTAACCGATTGTATCGCTGGTATGGAGTGCCGCAGAAATAAAAGATAGATTGCGTTAGGATACCTATTTCCCTCCTCAAGCCGCCACTGCCATGAGCAAATATACCCTGAACATCAACGGCCAAGCCCGACCTGTCGAGCTGGAACCTGACACACCCTTATTATGGGCTTTACGCGATAGTCTGGATTTGCCGGGCACCAAATATGGTTGCGGCATGGGACTATGCGGCGCGTGTACGGTACATATTGACGGCGTGCCGACACGATCTTGTGTGACACCGGTGTCGACGCTAGGACATAAAAAAGTCACCACGATCGAAGGCTTGGATGCCAAAGCCATGCACCCTTTACAGCAGGCATGGCAAGAGCTGGATGTGCCGCAATGTGGTTACTGTCAGGCGGGACAAATCATGACCGCTGCGGCCTTGCTGAAACAGCATCCGCAACCTAGCGATGCAGACATTGATAGTGCGATGACAGGCAATTTATGTCGCTGCGCTACCTACGTCAGAATCAGAGCGGGCATTCACCGCGCGGCAGAGATATCTGCTAACTCTTCTACTGCATCAGTGGCCAAAAAAGAGAAAGTCAGCAAATGAAAACCGCGACATCACAGCCAATCACAAATACTGCCAACCCAGACGATCTGGAACTGAACGGACGTCGTCGGTTTTTACGTAATTCCATGATCGCCAGCGGCGGTCTGATGCTGGGGTTTTACTGGAATCAGTCCAACAGCGCAGAAGGCAAAGTTGCCAAGCCTGATGCACTCGCATCGGCAGATTCAGCGGCGGATTTTGTCCCTAATGCATTCATCCGCATCGCGCCCGATGGTGTGGTGACATTGATTTCTAAACAGCCGGAGATCGGTCAGGGGATTAAGACTTCCTTACCGATGGTAATCGCTGAAGAGTTGGAAGTGAATTGGAAAGATGTGCGCATTGTGCAGGGCGATCTGAACCCGGCGTATGGCAGTCAAGGTGCAGGTGGTTCTACCTCCACTCCGACTAATTACACGGAATTCCATCGGTTAGGTGCGACCGCTCGCACCATGCTGGTGTCCGCCGCGGCGCTGACCTGGGGCGTACCTGCCAGTGAATGCACGGCGGAAAATAGTATGGTCACGCATGGTCCCAGCAAACGCCAGCTTGGCTATGGCGCACTGGTGGCGAAGGCCGCCACGCTGCCAGTACCCGATGCGAAGCAAGTGGTTTTAAAAGACCCGGCAAAATTTAAATTATTAGGCACCCGGATTGGCGGTGTCGATAACGGTGCCGTGGTCAGCGGCAAGCCTTTGTTCGGGATTGATGTCAAGTTGCCTGGCATGGTGTACGCCGTGTTTGTAAAGTGTCCCGTGTTTGGTGGCAAAGTCGTCAGCGCCAATCTGGATGCTGTCAAATTATTGCCCGGTATCCGCGATGTGTTTGTGGTGGAAGGCAGCGGCAGCGTCAACGCCTTGTTACCTGGCGTTGCGATTATTGCGACATCCACCTGGGCTGCGTTCAGCGCACGCAAGCAGCTAAAAGTGGTGTGGGATGAAGGTAAGTTCGCCAGCCAAAGTTGGGACGGTTTTGTCGCCGAATCCAAAACACTCTCTAAGCAAGCTGGCGCAAGCACTCTACGCAAAGACGGCGATACACCTGCAGCCTTAAAAGTGGCGGCGAAAACGGTGGAAGCAGCGTATCAATACCCGTTTATCTCGCATGCCAGCATGGAGCCGCAAAATTGCACTGCGTGGTTTAAGCCTGCTGACGGTAGTTTGGAATTATGGGCGCCGACCCAAAATCCGGCATCGGGCCAAAATTTGGTGGCGACTACGCTGAATATTCCCAAAGAAAAAATTAGCTTACACCTCACCCGCAGTGGCGGTGGGTTTGGACGTCGCCTGAGTTCGGACTATGTGGTCGAAGCCGCTGCGATTGCACTCAAAGTGCGAGCCCCGGTCAAACTGACCTGGTCGCGTGAGGATGATTTGCAGCATGATCATTTTCGCGCTGGCGGTTTCCATTTTTTACGTGGTGGGCTGGATGCAAAAGGCAAGCTGGTCGCCTGGCACAATCACTTTGTGACTTTTGCCAATCGTGTCACTCGGGACGGTGCCAGCGTATTGCAACCTGGTAGCGGTGGTAGTTTGAGCGGTGATGAGTTCCCCGGGCGCTGGGTAGAAAACTGTCTTTTGGAACAAACCGCGATTGAATGCGGTATTCCCATGGGACCGTGGCGCGCACCCGGCAGCAATGTGTTTGCCTGGGTTTTCCACAGTTTTATTGACGAGCTGGCGCATGCTGCTGGCCGTGATCCGGTCGCGTTTCGTTTAGAGATTTTGGGAGATAAAGAAATTGTCCCCGGTACTGGCGAGCGCGGTCAGCCGTATAACGTAGGACGCATGAAGCGCGTGCTGCAAGAAGTCGCGGACAAATCCGGCTGGGGCAAAAAAACCTTTGCACGTGGTCAGGGGCAGGGCATCGCCTTCCACTTCAGCCATCGCGGTTACATCGCAGAAGTTGCTGAAGTAACGGTATCAAAACAAGGCGAATTGAAAGTTGACCGGGTTGTTGTCGTGTCAGATATTGGTGCACAAATCGTCAACCTGAGCGGTGCAGAAAGTCAGGTACAAGGCTCAGTGATTGACGGTTTGAGCACGCTGATGTATCCCGAACTGAACATCGAAAAAGGTCGCATTGTACAAAGCAATTTCCACGAATATCCCTTACTAAGGATCGCCACAACGCCGCCAAAAATTGAGGTTCATTTTTTAAAAACCGACTTCCCAGTCACCGGTTTAGGTGAGCCCGCTTTTCCACCATTAGCTCCGGCAGTGTGCAATGCAATTTTTGCCGCTACTGGCAAGCGAGTACGTCAATTGCCTTTGAGTCGGGTGGATTTGAGCTGGAGTTAAGCATAACTTGATATGAATACTCTGGTAGGGTATTTTTAATCGTCCAGAGAATCATTGGGTAATCAGGGTTTTTTTGGATATTCAAGGGGGAGTATATTGATTCTTGCTGTCTTGCAGGCAGTTTTTGTTAGTCGTTAAGCCTGTACTTTGCTAGCTTCACGCTTCCTCTCCCGCTAGCGGGAGAGGAAAGTAATACTAAATTCTTGCGTAACGCAGGAGATATTTTTTGCGGTGTTACTAGCTGTTCCTAGCTATTCTAAACTGTTAACGCGATCCAATTTTGACATCGCCAAACAAGCTATTCAGCCCCCTTGGTTGTGAGCGCCAGTATTGTTTTGGCGCTTCTACTTGGGCGCCTAATTCTGCTGCAGCATGCCAAGGCCAGTGTGGGTCAAACAGCATGCCGCGTGCTAATGCCACCATGTCTGCCTGACCTTCGGCTACAATCGCTTCGGCATTTTTTGCGTCAGTAATCAGGCCGACTGCGATGGTAGGCAGGCCGGTTTCTTTGCGCATTTTTTCTGCCATCGGTACTTGGTAATTGTCACCCAGCGGGATTTTTTGTAATGGTGAGATACCTCCGCTGGAGACATGTACAAAGTCGCATCCCAGCTTTTTCAGCGCATTGCCAAACACCACGCTCTGATCGATATCCCAACCGCCTTCAAGCCAATCTGTGCCGGAGATTCTGATCCCAACTGGCATGCTCGCTGGCACCGCTGCGCGAATGGCTGCAAACACTTCCAGCGGGAAACGCATTCTGTTTTCTAGCGTGCCACCGTATTCGTCAGTACGATGGTTAGCAACAGGCGATAAAAATTCGTGCAGCAAATAGCCATGTGCCGCATGCACCTCAATTGTATCCAGCCCCAGATTGTGTGTGCGCTTGGCGGCGGCAACAAAATTTTGGATGATACGTTGCATGCCTGCTTTATCTAGCGCAATTGGCAATGCTTCTCCTACATTTTGCGGGATTGCCGACGGTGCAAAAGTCGCCCAGCCACCGTCCGCCTCGGATATCAACTGGCCACCATCCCACGGTGTATGACTAGAGGCTTTGCGACCTGCGTGCGCGAGCTGGATCGCTACCGGCATATTGGAATAGGTACGAATGGCATGAATCACTTTTTTCAGCGCTGCCTCATTGCTATCGGACCACAAACCCAAATCTTCTGGCGTAATGCGACCTTCGGGTTCGACTGCCGTCGCTTCGATAATCAGCAAGCCTGCACCAGATAAAGCCATGCTACCCAAATGGATCATATGCCAGTCGGTGGCGTCACCATTCTTCGCTGAGTATTGGCACATCGGTGCAATCACGATACGATTTTTTAATGTTAAGGAACCGACAGAAAAAGCGGAAAAAAGTTGGGACATGGAGTGACTCCGTCTAGATAGTTTGCAGTGCAGGATGTTGATGTAACTCATCAGCGGAGTTAGGTAAATTTCCGTTCGCATCGCCATTGATGCTGACAAGCTTATTTGAGTATCGCGCAAATTATAAAGTGATATTGCAAAGTGCATTGGACGCACGACTTTTAGCTGCTCAGCGCAATTCTGGAATCTAGTCCAAAATAATGCGAACATTAAATCTCAAGCTCCACACAGAAGTTTTGTGCCCAATTTTTAACTCCATACTTGCCGTTCCCGCCAGCCAAATTTATACCCACTTTCATTAATCAAGAAAAGGAAAAATCATGCCAGCATTATTGAGATCGACTTCATTTTCTATCACCGCAATGACGCTTGCTGTAATAGCACTGACTACGTTAAGCAGTTACACCAGCGCGAACGCACAAACAGCCGCCGCACCTGATGCATCCTCAAATAAACCGGTAACAGAACAAATCGTCGATTCTCTAACCAAGCTGGCAGGAGGTCCGCATGCGGGTTATCGCGCCAACCATGCAAAAGGGATTGTCACTATTGGTGAATTTGTGCCAGCGCCAAGCGCCGCCAGCATCACCAAAGCGGCGCACTTACAACGCACCGCCAGCAAAGTCACAGTGCGTTTTTCTAATGCGTCTGGCGTACCAAATATTCCGGATGCCAATGGCAACGGCTTCCCTAAAGGTATGGCAATCCGGTTTGATTTGCCCAAGGGTGTCAGCACAGATATGGTGGTGATTTCTACTAATGGTTTTCCTGTCGGTACGCCGGAGGATTTTTTGACTTTCCTTAAGGCGATAGAGGCCAGCGGACCCGGTGTTGCCAAGCCAACGCCAGTAGAAAATTTCTTGGCAACACACCCTGCAACGCTTAAGTTTGTCACCATGCCTAAGCCCGCTCCGGTCAGCTTTGCGACCCAGGCTTTTTACGGTGTCAATGCATTTAAATTTACCAATGCAAAAGGGGAAAGTCATTTCGGTCGTTACCGAATAGAACCACTTGCAGGGCAACAATTTTTGAGTGCGGAAGAGACAGAAAAAGCGACACCAAATTACTTGATGGATGAGCTGCCAGTCAGGTTAAAAAAAGAGCCAGTCAAGTTCCGTATTTCTGTTCAGCTGGCAGAAAAAGATGATGCCATTAATGACGGTACTCAAGTCTGGCCAGACACCAGAAAAATCGTCGAGTTAGGTACGCTGACTTTGCGTTCGGTACACGCAGATGGAAGCAAATTTGAAAAAGGCACGATGTTCAATCCACTCACTTTACTGGATGGGATTGCACCATCTGATGATCCGATTTTGTTGGCAAGACCTGCGGCTTACGCTGTTAGTTTTGGCCGACGTTTGAGTAATCCATAAGTAATTCATAATCCGCAACCAAGATTATGAATCGGATATGAAAATGACTAGCTATTTCGCTAGCGTAGCCTTGTTTTAAGTACTAGATTAGGTTTCTAACCTATAGGTTTTACGATAAACAGAAACACCCGCCGCAGAGAAGTAAAGTTGGTATTTGCGTTGTCTACGGCGAGTTATTTTCTTAAATTTACGTAAATTATCGTAAAGAATTGTTTTATCTGTTAGAAGCTTGTACTGACCTGCTGTCGAGATGAAATTCACCTGAAACTTGGAGAGCATCATGAGTAAAGTGCGCGTAGTCACAGCCTTTTTTTCTGGTTTGTTTTTGTATAACGTTTTCGTCTATTTGGGCGGCATGCTATCTGCTATCCAGATTCCCAACGGCTATTTTGATTTTTTTGGAAGTCAGCATAAGGTGTTGGCATTGTTCGTACTTGAGGCCACGACGTTTGCTTTCCCATGCTTCCTTCTTTCTGCAATCTGGTCTTGGATCACACTTCGTACGCTATCTCCGGTACGTGACGTCGCGAAATGGTGTTTTGGCGGTATTCTTTTTGGCTGGCTATATTGGCAAGCAAAGTTTATTTTTATCGTTTTGCCAGAGCCAAATTTAAGCTCAGTAGTAGAACTTCTTGCCGCATCGCTGGTGACACCGGTTTGGATAGTGCTGAATGTGTTAGCCGTACCTTTGGGTTTTATCGCCGCTGTATTGCTCGCGATAAAAAACGGCAATTTGGGTCCAAAACCTATGCAAGCATGAATGTCGGTTGCAAATAAAAATGCCAAACTGTTTTCACAATTTGGCATTTTTAAAATAGTTAAATTTGACAGCTGATTCGCACTAGCTATGAATCAAGATCAATTTCCTTACCGCGACGAGCAGATGGCTTATTGAGGAACTGCCATCAAATGTCTGGTATTTTTGCCGCTGCCTGTGACAGAGCTGTTTGTCTGTGATTTAGTTGCAATTTCTAGACCAGGAGGTGGCAATCTCCGGCTAAATTGTTCTGCTACAGATTTGTCTGCAACAGATTTGTCTGCAACAGATTTGTCTGCAACAGAATTCAATGCCTTCGCAAACGCATCTTGAGAAGAAACATATAACCGCAATGCAAATGCGGCGATGACGAAAGCGATTGGCAAGTATTCAATGATAGACATAACGGGCTCCGTTGGTTTGCAGTAATGATGCAGTGCAGCATATCGCGGAGCCAGTTATAACGCTAATTTCATTTCGCCATATCGACTATTCAAAATTTGAATATCTTGGCTTATATCTCGACTTATCTTTTAGCTTGTATTCCGGTTAGTGTCTCTTGATGTTGAGCTACGTTAGACCGCTTGCCAGTACTACTTACTCATAGCAGTTGTTCAAAGTGCTTTCTCAAAGTACTTTCTCATAGGGCAGGCCAACATAATTTTCTGCGATCGTGGTGCGCCCTGCTAATGAACTGGTGTAATACTCCAGCTCTGCCGATTGCATTTTCTGTGCAAAAGGGTCATCGGAGAACTTATGCAGCACCGACGTCATCCACCAGGAAAAGCGCTCGGCTTTCCAGATGCGACGCAGGCAGAGTTCTGAGTATTTTCCAAGGATATCGACCCGACCGTCGTGATATGTTTTACGCAGGCAGTGGTACAAAGTGTACACATCGCTGGCGGCCAGATTAAGTCCTTTTGCGCCCGTTGGCGGAACAATATGAGCAGCGTCACCGACTAAAAATAAGCGTCCGAAAGTCATTGGCTCGGCCACAAAACTGCGCAGCGGCGCGATACTTTTTTCGATCGAATCGCCAGTCACCAGATCTGTTGCGACATGGGCAGGTAAGCGAGTTTTTAACTCATCCCAAAATCGCTGATCCGACCAGTCCTCTACTTTGTCATCCAGCGGGCATTGCACGTAGTAGCGGCTTAATACGGCGGAACGCATGCTGCACAAGGCAAAGCCGCGTTCATGGTTGGCGTAAATTAATTCATTAGCAACTGGTGGTGTGGCAGATAAAATACCCAGCCAGCCAAAAGGGTAGATGCGTTCAAAGGTTTTGATTGCATCCACTGGAACAGATTTGCGCGATACGCCATGGAAGCCATCGCAGCCTGCAATATAGCCGCAGCTTAGTTCGATGTGTTCTCCGTCTTTGGTAAATGTGACGCGTGGCTTATCGGTATAAAAATCATGTAACTGCACATCGCTGGCTTCGTAAATACTCAGTGCCCCTGCATCTGACCGTGCCTGCATCAGGTCCCGCGTTACTTCTGTCTGGCCATACACCATCACGGTTTTGCCATTGGTTAAGGATTTCAGATCGATGTGTTCATTGCGTCCGTTAAACGCCAGCGTAAATCCCTCATGAATCTGACCTTCTTTATCCATACGGGCACCTGCTTTTGCTTCCCGGATCAGATCAGTCGTACCTTGTTCCAGCACACCTGCGCGGATTCTTTGCAACACGTACTCTGGCGATTTCGCTTCCAAAATCACCGTGTCTATACCTTGTAATTGCAATAGCTGACCGAGCAATAGTCCCGATGGACCAGCGCCAATAATTGCGACTTGGGTTTTCATTTTAATGGTCTCCGTTGTTATTCATCATGGCGTCATTGCATGGAATTACGTCGCCATTTTTTTACTATGATGTTCCTGTAACGGATTATTTGAAATGGATTTATTTATTTATAAATGGTACTTTTGGCAGATTAGGTACCATTTGAAATTTTTCTTCTGAACTATCTTGAGCGTTGTATGACAGAACAAAAAAGCATCCCTATCTACAAATTATATGGCGAAAGCGATCCATGGCCGATGGCCGATATGGTGCACTGCGAGTCAATTGCAGCACGTAGCCGCTTGCACAATTGGCATATTGCAACACATCAGCATAATGGCTTATTCCAGATTTTATATCTGGTAGCGGGCAGTGCAAAAATTCAACTGGATGATCTTCAATATGAAATGAAGGCGGGGCAGATTTTGATGCTGCCGCAGATGCGCGTGCATGGTTTTAAATTCAAACGCGATGCCATCGGGCATGTGGTCACGATTGCTTATCCGCTGATACAAAATTTGATGCAGCAACTGAGGCCGCAACTAATGCAGAAACGGATGCAAAAAATGCCGCAATCGATGGGCGAATCACGACTGCACGCTAGCGACACAATAACTAGCATCAACAACATCAGCGCGTTAACAGTCGCCAACATTCATGCATTAAAAAACGATGAAGAGAGTCGGTATATTCAGGCTGCGTTCACGATGCTGGACAATGAGTATCGCGGCAGATTGCCGCATCGCGCCCAATTGATTGAGTCGCTGCTGGCGAGTATCCTGATCTGGCTGACTCGCAGCGAAACGGTAGCTTTAACACCAGCAAATGCGCTGCAAAAAGATCGCCTCCAAAACAAGCTCAGTGCCGCGGTATTAAGCCAGACCTCTACCCGGCGAGGATCGCATTTTCCACGTTTTTCTGAATTGATTGAGTTGCACTACACGACGGATCAAGCAGTCTCTTATTATGCCGATCAGCTTGGTATTACGGCAGCCCATTTAAATGCCTTATGTCGCCAGGCGGTCGGGCAATCGGCGCTGGGTTTAATTCATGAGCGCCTAACATTAGAAGCCAAGCGTAATCTGGTCTACACATCGATGAGTATTAGTGTGTTGTCGTATACGCTGGGGTTTTCGGACCCGTCTTATTTCACTCGATTTTTTAAACGGCAAGTGGGATTGTCTCCCAAAGAGTTTAAACAAAAAGTAGGAACGAGTGCATGAGCGATATCTAAAAAATGGTGGCTGAAGTTTGTGTTTTTCTGATGCAAATCAGATGGAACACCGCATGTATTCTTGATGAAAATAATGAGTCGTGCGTACATCGCACATATTTACGAGATTGCGTCTTTTTTGGAATCGTCCGACTTGATCTTTATTCCGTCACGATCTATCTTTCTGCATGATCTTCTGCTCTGCCAACCTAGTCAGAGCGATCAACAATCGATGATGCATAGACATCCAGGCACTTAAGCACTTAAGCCAGACAAAACATAGGAGCACGCTGTGAAGTTTGATTCCGTAGAGGCGGGACTGTACCCAACCCTCATTTATCCCTCATATAAATCCACGATCAAACGTGGCCCAACGCAAGCGGCATTGCGTATCGTCGCTGCGGAACCTGTAGAGACCAATATCACCGTAAGCCCTAGCTTGATTTTGCCGAATGATATGGATCTGACTGCGCATGGTCAAAGCCAGCCCTTGGGCGAAAAAATTGTGATCACTGGTCGCGTTTTGGATGAAGATGGCAAGCCAGTACGCAATTCTTTGCTGGAAGTATGGCAATGCAATGCAGCAGGACGCTACTGGCATAAACGTGATCAGCATGATGCGCCGCTTGATCCTAATTTTTATGGCTTCGGCAAGATGCTTACGGATGACGACGGGCGTTATCGTTTTGTGACCATCAAGCCTGGTCCTTACCCTTGGGGTAATCATCATAAAGCCTGGCGGCCTGCGCATATTCACTTTTCGCTTTTCGGCAATGTGTATGCGCAACGTCTGGTAACGCAGATGTATTTTCCTAGCGATCCTTTGTTTGACTACGACCCGATTTTTCAGAGTATTCCCGATCTGGCAGCGCGTCAGCGTTTGATCGCCCGTTTCAGTATGGACGAAACGGTGGATGACAAAATGCTGGGCTATGAATTTGATATTGTCTTGCGCGGTCGCGATGCGACGCCCATGGATTTGTAAACAGGTTGGGCAGACTAGGAAACGATATGACATCAACGATAAAACAAAGCGGTGCGTTGGCTAATACAGCGTCTGACATGAGCGTATTGCTGACCACTTCACAAACCATCGGTCCTTTTTCGCATGAGGCATGGCGCTGGGCGGTGGATGCAACTGCACAGATGAGCAGTAGCGCACCGACCATCACGATCAGTGGCGTGATTTACGACGGTGACGGCACGCCAATGAATGACGCGATGATCGAGGCTTGGTTGCCCGGCAGCGCAAGTGTGGAAGCAGCGCATGCGATACCGGGTTTCCGGCGGGTGCCCAGCGCTGAAGACGGTAGTTTTCAATTTACACTATCGATGCCACTGGCAACAGAATCGGCGCAACTCGGGCAGCCAGCCATGTTTGTGACCGTGTTTGCGCGTGGCTTGGTCAAGCATCAATTTACTGCGGTGTTCCTGGAGGACGATGCTGGATTAGCTGATGCGCCGATTCTGACGCAGGTACCAGCAGAGCGTAGAATCACTTTGATCGCGATCAAACAGGCCGAGCGCAGTTACCGTTGGGATATCTGGATGCAGACAGATAAAGAGACGGTCTTTTTTGACTATGTGTAAGTGGTATTGATGCTGGTATTGGTGTGCTGACCAGAGATGGGCTGCGGGCTGATTTCGGGCGATCTACTGGCGATGATTTAATAGCAAAATTCACTGACAAAACCAATATACTCCCCACGTTTTTATAGAAATATTCCGTATTGTCCAGATAATATATGGACACTTAAATATACATAGGTGGAGTATATTAAATTAACTTTAATGCTGCATCAGCAGATTCGCACTTAAGCTGACTTATCTGAACTTAGGAACTGACTTACGTTGATGCTATTTTTGCGCAAGCCGTATAGTAATTTCGATCTGGTTTTGCACCAGGCTCTCATACCAATTGAGCGTACTAATTAAGCGTACCAATTTAGCCAGTCATAAATCAAAGTAGAGATCAATGAGCGTATCGATTTTTGAACATTTTTTGACCACGCCGGACATGATTGCTGTGTTCGATGATGCTGCCATTGTGCAGGCGATGTTGCAGTTTGAGGCTGCGTTGGCCAAGGCTCAGGCAGCCGAGGGCATCATTCCAGAAACCGCCGCACGCGATATCGCCAGCGTCTGCAATGCGCAGCTTTACAATATCCCGGTGATGGTCAATGCCAGCCGGCGCGCAGGTAGTCTGGCAATACCATTGGTGAAAGAACTGACCAAAACAGTCGCGCTTTATAGTGAAGAATCTGCCACGCATGTGCATTGGGGCAGCACTAGCCAAGACGTGATTGATACCGCCATGGTGTTAGCTACCAGGCAGGCAATCAGCTTAATTGAGCGCGACTTGCAAGTACTCATCCAACGCTTGATACAACTGGCAGCGCAGCATTTGCACACGCCCATATTGGCACGAACTTTAATGCAGCCTGCGCAAGTTACCAGTTTTGGCTTCAAACTAATAAGCTGGCTTGCACCCTTGGTACGCGCACGTGAGCAGTTGCGTCAGACTGCCACCCGCGCCTTGGCTTTGCAACTCGGCGGTGCAGTCGGCACGCTAGCGGTGATGGGGGCAAAAGGGCCAGCGGTTGCTGCGCGTATGGCGGTAGATTTGGGATTAAGCCTGCCGCCAGCAGCCTGGCATACGCAGCGCGATGAATGGGTGCGATTGGGTCTGGAAGTTGCCGTGCTGGTCGGCTCACTGGGCAAAATTGCCACCGATCTGAGTCTGCTAGCGCAAGGCGAAATTGCAGAGCTGGCAGAGCCTTCGGGCAAAGGTCGTGGCGGTTCATCGGCGATGCCGCATAAGCGTAATCCTGTGTCTTGCATGATCGCCTTAGCTGCAGCAGCCAGAGCGCCACAACGCGCCGCCGCGCTACTGGCGAATATGGGGCAAGAACATGAACGTGGCTTGGGCAACTGGCAGGCCGAATTAGCAGAATGGCCTAGCTTATTTCTGAGTGCGCATGGCGCGGTCAATGCCTTGTCGGAGGCGATGGCGGGTTTGCAAGTCGATAGTACCCGCATGCTTGAGAATATCGATGCACTACAAGGACTGGTGTTTGCCGAGAGTATTTCTATTTATCTGGCGGGCGTAATCGGTCGTCCAAAGGCACACAGCCTGATGGAAACTCTGACCCAAAAATCAGTCGCCGACCATATGCATTTGCTGGATGTCGTCACAGAGGTGGTGCGTAACGATGCCCGTTTATCCGAAGTGATTGATCTGGCTATATTACAAAAACTGTTTGATCCGCGTGTAGCAACCGAAGGCGCCGCGGCGCTGGCAAGTACGCAACTGGCGGCATTGCGGCAGGGCGTAGCAAGTAAGCATATTTAGTAATGATGGCCTTACGCTGATGATCATAATTAACACGGATGTAGCTGATTTTGCGTACATCTGCCCACTTACTTTAACTATTTTTCCCACATAAAAACGATGAGCTACGACCCACTGAATCATGATCTTGAACGCGGTTTACAAAACCGACGCACTATTCTGGGCGATGCTTGGGTTGATCGCTCTATCAATAATGCGAATAGCTTCAACGCTGAATTTCAGCAGTTAATTAGCCGTTTTGCCTGGAATGATATTTGGGGTCGTCCCGGACTGGATTACAAAACCCGCCGCGTCATCGTACTGGCAACGACGCTTGCCCTTGGTTGCTGGGAAGAGTATGAGTTACATCTGCGTGCCGCCTTGCTTGGTGCGCCCGACAACCGCTTGTCGCCAGATGAGTTAAAAGAAGTCCTAATGCAATCGGCGATCTATGCAGGCGTACCCGCAGCCAATACCGGCTTCTCATTGGCACTGAAGATTTTGCGTGAAGTCAGTACAGAGATAGGCTACGTAATAGAACCGCTCTCACCGTTTGAAGTCAGTCATCCCGGCTCAGGTAAGCAAGGGCGGACTAATAGCAAGCCAGCCTTGCATTACAGCGTGCGAGAAGCACGTAATGGTAAAGTGCCCCGTCATACGATAGTGCTAAGTCACGCCTTGGGTTGTGACTTAACGATGTGGGATCAACTCGCTAATGTGCTTGCGTCGGATTGCCGCGTCATTTGTTATGACCATCGTGGGCATGGCAGTTCTGACGCGCCCTTGGGGCAATTTAGTATGGCTGATTTAGCCGACGATGCCGCTAGCTTATTGCGCGAATTAGATACTGGGCCGGTGGTGTGGATCGGTTTATCGATGGGCGGGATGGTGGGGCAGGAGCTAGCTTTACGGCACCCCAGTTTGCTACGCGCCTTAGTGATTGCTAATTCCACCTCGCAATATACTGCCGCCGCGCGCGACGTCTGGGCTCAACGTATTGCTACGGTACGTGCTCAGGGTATAGAGGCGATTGCAGATGCCGTGATGGCACGCTATTTTCACGAGGATTTTCGCGCTGCTCATCCTGCAACGGTTGCCCGTTTCCGTCAGCGGGTAGTTACTACAGATGGCGATGCTTACATCCGATGTTGTGATGCAGTTGCTAATGTGGATACCACTGATCGCTTGTCGCAAATTACTTTGCCATGCCTGGTGATCGCCGGTGTGTCAGATCAAGGCACGCCAGTAGCAATGGCGCAGATTCTGGCAGACGGGATAGCAGGCGCTTCACTGCATATTTTAGACAATGCTTCACATCTGAGTGCTATAGAACAGCCAGACGCATTTGCACAAGCGGTGACACAATTTTTGCGCTAGATTTGAGGTAGGTTTGGACTGGTAGCGAAAGATAAAACCGCCAGAGTAGAGTAACTCTGGCGTTATGCTTAATTAAAAAATGTAGACTCCTATTCAGGCGCCCAGCGTATAAGCACCGCCACGCTCTAAAGCACGAATATATGCCGGATTGGCATGCAGCCGTTTGGCATACTCTTGCAGATTTGGATATGCGCCTAGCATCTTGCGTGCTTCAGCAATTTCCACAACAAAACTGATTTGAATATCGGCAGCACTCAGTTCATCTCCGAGCAAATATGCTTGGTCACCCAATTCCGCGCTGATGTAGCTAATGTGGTTATCGATCTCGCTGCTGATCCGCGGTCCCAATGGTGCACCAGCTTCACCTAAACGACCAACATACAAAGCCAGCAAGAGCGGCAACATCGCAGAACCTTCAGCAAAATGCATCCACTGAGAGTATTTGATATAAGCCGCAGTATCTGACTTTGGTCGTAGACGACCATTGCCGTATTTATTGACCAGATATTCAATGATGGCACCGGACTCTGCTACCACTAAATCATCGTCAGAAATGACCGGTGATTTACCGAGAGGATGGATGGCTTTGAGCGCTGCAGGTGCTAACCGTGTCACCGGATCGCGCTGATAGTTGATGATGTCGTAATCGACTCCCAGTTCTTCTAACAACCATAAGATACGCTGCGAGCGAGAGTTATTCAGGTGATGGACTTTGATCATAGTAGTGCTCGTTTCATTAGTTGCTGAAGAGGTTATCTGGTAGGCCGCTTCATCTGACATGAAGTCGGTTGCGAGGCCACAAAGGTATCAATTTTTTGCTCAGTTTTCCAGCCAAAGCCAGTATTTTCCTGATCAAATTTGACATCCTTGCCGTTCGTTTTTACCCAGTTAGTAATGTAGATCGGTTGCTGCGCCTGATGATCCGTTTTACGCATTTCTACATTACCGTTATAGCTTTTGATCGTCATGCCTTCCATCGCAAAAGCGACTTTGACCGGATCGGTTGATCCGGTATCTTTGATCGCCTTAGCTAACATGGTGATGGCGCTGTGACTAGACATCAGCCAGTAATCTTCATTGTATTTCTTCTTAACTGCTTCAGCCATATCTTTACCGGCAAACACCTCATTATTGATATTCCAGTTGCTAACATTTTTAATCCGGTCTACACCCGCAGCACCCATTGCAGTCGGTACACCAGTAGTGTAAGCGGTGTAGGTATAAAAGTTGGCTTTGAGATCAGCGTCTTTTGCTGCTTTAATCAATAACGCAAGATCATTGCCCCAGTTGCCGGTGATGACCGCATCGGCACCCGAGGCTTTGATTTTAGCGACATACGGAGAGAAATCTTTGACGGTAGCAATCGGGTGCAAATCATCGCCGACGATCTGAATATCAGGACGTTTACGCTTCAGATATTCTTTGGCGGCGCGGCTGACCTGGTGCCCGAGTGCGTAGTTTTGGCCGATGATATAAATTTTCTTAATACTAGGGTCTTTCGCTAAATAACTCGTCAGCGCTTCCATCCGCATGTCAGAGTTTGGCTCAAAGCGGAAATGCCAAAAACTACATTTGCTGTTCGTCAGGTCTGGGTCTAGCGCCGCAAAATCCAAATACACAATTTCTTTACCCGGATTACGTTCATTATGTTTGTTGATGGCATCAACCAAGGCCAGCGCCACCCCTGATCCGCCGCCCTGAGTGATGTAATGATAGCCCTGATCAATCGCGATTTTCAGTTGAGTCAGCGACTCTTGTGGACTACCTTTCCCATCGAAGCCTACCATTTCTATCGTGTTAGCCGGTCCCGCCCATTTTTCCTTATTCGCAACTTCAGTCACCATCTGAAAATTTTTCAAGGCAGTCTGACCCGTAGGTGCGAATGTTCCCGACAAAGCATCGATAAACGCAATTTTGACGTTCTCTGCATGTGCCGCCGGAGCCAGCAGGGCGGCGATTGAAAGCGAAACTGAGGCAGATATTGCTTTCGCAAAAGGACGTAATTGATAGGCCATGGGTGTCTCCTGTTGGCTATTGAAGCTAGGATCGGCATCAGCCTGACGTTATGAGATCGACAGGTCGGATACGCTTAGATTTTTAGAAATTACTTGCCGTAAATTGTCGCGCCATTTGATTAGTGAGAGATTGAACTTCGTGCCAACGTTGTCCCAAAATCAAACGAAGATACAGCTTAGGACGATGTGAGGAATAACGCGAATGATTTCTGTGGATGATCAGGTATGAATCGTATGCATAGTCATTTAGGTCATCGTTAAACCTCAATTACGATGATCGATGGAAATTACTGGCATAGATGTCGACGTCTAGCGCTGATTATTGAACGCTGTACGGGGTTGGTGTCGGATGACTCAATGATGGAAAACCCGAATGCTAATTACGAAGGTTTTTTTCACCGGCGTCTTCAAACCTTGTATGACCGAGTAAATACTGAAAATTCGGACGCGTTGACAGGACGCATCAATAGACCGCTTAGTGTCGACTGCAGGCAATCAGCTATCAATTTTTGTATCTAAATCCTTTCCCACCGCTTTATTTGCTTGTGGGAAAGCAGCATTAAACTCATCCTGCCCGCGGTCATCCATTTTTGCCTTTTCTTTTTTAAATTCTGATTCGGCTAGTTGTTTAAACGCCGGAGAAATTTTCAAGACAATTGGAAATAAAATTAAAAAAATAACCAATCCCCCAAAAAAAACTGCGAAGGCCTCAGCAATTGGCAGTATCCAATAAAGTATCCCGACAATAGCAGCCAGAATGTAAAACACAAATTTAAGAAATATTGAAACTATCCTATCAAACAAATTTGATTCCTTTCGAAATTTGAGCTAATACGCCACTGGCCGGTTTGTGCCGTCACGGGACATAAACAAAGTGCACCTCAAAAATGTGATCCGTATCTTTCTCGTAAACACGCGCTTCCAAAACCAAGTCACTGGCTCCTTCCTCTACAGTGTACAAGTCAATCAATACATCCCAGCGATTACCCATCCATTGACATACAGATGTACTCCAAGTCTCTTCAGACAGGTCAACCAAATTCGCACCGTAGTTTTTAATGCTTGCAGTAATTTTTGATGCTTTTTCTGAAGAGACTGCGGTAACTCCATTGTAAGCCCTCCATAAACCCCAGATAGCGAGCAGATTTCGTGATTTTTATCGATTTTCGTTCAAAGGTGTGATTCAGGAGAGCTGGCTTAATTTT